>NZ_DGNN01000019.1:47806-47984 GCF_002388965.1 Leisingera sp. UBA4491
GAGCTACGCCCGCGCTGCCATCTGGTGAAGCGGTGAATAGGAAATCCGGCAGACGGCTGCAAGCGGAAAATGACAGGGCGGGGAAAGAAAATCCGGCCCGTGCCGCAGCCCGGAAACGCGAAAGGCCGCCCCGAAGGGCGGCCTTTTCGGCTTTCGAATGGAGCGGGCGATGAGATTC
>NZ_DGNN01000019.1:47992-131833 GCF_002388965.1 Leisingera sp. UBA4491
TGAGCTACGCCCGCGCTGCCATTCGGTGAGGCGGTGTTTAGGGATTTCCAAAACGGGCCGCAAGAGGAAATTTGAAAAACAGCGCAAGTATCTGTGGATAAGCGTTATTCTACGGTTCTGAGGAAATCCGCGAGGCGGTTTTTCAGGGCTTCAAGGTCCTTGGTTTCGCATTCCCAGACTGTCAGCACCTGCCAGCCTACCGCCTGCAAGGCCGCCGCGTGCTCCGCGTCGCGTTCGGCATTGCGCAACAGTTTCGGCTCCCAGTAATCGCGGCGGGAGGCGGGAATGCGCCCGTCGCGGCAGTCATGCAGATGCCAGAAGCAGCCATGCACAAAGATCACCTTGCGGCGCGGCCCGAACACCAGGTCGGGCTTGCCGGGCAAGTCCTTGCGGTGCAGCCGGTAGCGGACCCCCATCCCGTGCACCATCCGCCGCACCAGCAGTTCCGGCTTGGTATGCTTGGCGCGGATCTTCGCCATATTGGCGCTGCGACGTTCGGGTGTCAGCTTGTCGGCCATTTCACGGCATGTCCGGATTGTGCGGCCATGCGGGCATGATACTCGTTTTCGATCCGGCAGGAAATGAACTCGCCGCCGGCGCAGGGCGGCAGCTCCAGCGCCTTGATCAGCTGGCTGTCGTATTGGCCCGACAGCAGCAGGATGCCGTCCCGGGCCAGCAGGTCTCGCGTGCCGCGCCCCTTGTCCGAGCGGATCCGGCGCATGAAGTCCTTCTGCTGCGCCACCGCCTCCACCACATCGCGCGGAACCGGGCGGCGCTGGATCAGCCGGAACAGCTGCGCCATGCGCTCATTGCCGGTGTCGCCTGCAAAGATCTGCTGGACTGCGGCCTCATCCGCGGTGCGCCAGAAATTGGCGGGGTAGGGCTGATCCTTGAACAGCCACAGGATATGGCGGAATCCCTCGGCAGAGATGCTGCGCTTGGCGTCCTTGTTCTGGCCGTGGGTCAGGTAGGCGGGCCGGGCGACGATCAGGCCCAGGTAGCAGCGCGCCCGCACCTCATCTGCGGCGACCAGCAGGCAGGCGCAATCAATCGCCTCGGTCGGGATCATCCAGTTGCCGCCCATGGTGTGCTTGATGTCCACATCCTGGCCCAGGATCTCGGTATCCAGCCGCCCCTTGCGCAAGCGCAAGAGTGCCCGCAGCTCGATCTCGACCCGGGTGCCGATATAGGTCTTTTCAGTTTTCTCCAGCTCTTCATACGCGCGCCGCCCGGTCTTGGGCGTCATGATCACATCGTCAATGCACTGGCGCAGCATCTGCGGCACGTCGTGTTCCAGCGCCAGCGCGCCGCCGGCACGGGTGGTTATCTCCTCCGCCAGCGGGGAGAGGGTGCCGAAATCCGGATGGCCGGGACGCACAAGGCTGTCGGGAAGTTTCAGTTTCATCTTGTGTTCCGCCCGGCGGTACGCCGGGCAGCGCCCGTCCCGCCCCCCACGGGGCGGGCGCTGCCCTCAGGTCAATAATTGCTTTGGTGTCTTTACGCCCGCACGGCGTGAAGCTTCGGCTTGGCAATTGCCGCCCTCAGCTCCCGCGCCACCGCCTCGGCCACCGGCGGCGGGAAGGCATTGCCGACCTGGCGGTAGGCATTGGTCTTGGCGCCGGTGAAATGCCATGCGTCCGGGAAGCCCTGAATGCGCGCCACCATCCGCACCGTCAGCCGCGGCATGTCGTTGTGGAACGGGTCCGGCGCCTCATTCGCAATGGTGCGCCCCTCAACCCCCAGAGCGGCCCAGGCGCGCCGCGCGCGGGTCGGACCCAAATCGGGGCCGCCGTGTTTCTTGGAGCCGCCCACAACCGTTGGCGCAATCTCATCGGCCTTGGCGGCCCAGTCATCTGCCCCGCGCCAGCCGCGCTCCTTCATCAGGTCGATCAGGGTCGCGCCCACGGTCGGTGGATTGTGCGGCAGCGGCTCGGGCCAGTTGAACTGGCCGGAAAACTCCTTGCGCAGCGCAACAATCGCCACCCTCGGCCGCAGCTGAGGCACTCCGAAATCGGAGGCATTCAGCAGCCGCCAGTCGGTCTCATACCCCAGCTTCGACAGCTGCTTCTTCAGCTTCTCACGGTAGTCATGGAACACCGCATCCAGAAAGCCGCGCACGTTCTCGATCATCACGGCGCGGGGACGGGTGGCATCTACGATCTCGATCGCATCGTCGAACAGGTTGCGCTCGTCCTTCTCGCCCAGCTGCTTGCCCGCCACCGAAAACGGCGGGCAGGGCAGGCCGCCTGCCAAGAGGTCGATGCCCTTGTAATCGCCCGCAACCTCCTTGAACTTGCGCACGTCCTCTTCCAGCACGTTCCACGCAGGGCGGTTGTGGCGCAGGGTGGCGCAGCAATGCTTGTCGATCTCAACCAGCGCGGTGTGATCAAAGCCCGCCGCCTCGAGACCGAGGGCCTGGCCGCCCGCACCTGCGCATAGTTCTACTGATGTCAGCATTCTGCTCTGCCCGCCCGTTTCTGTTCTTGCTCTGTTCCTATGCGGAATCGTGATTCCGCACAAGGTTTTCTGCACCCGGGCAGACTATGCGGAAATCCTCAAAAGCGAAAGGCCGCCCCGGAGGGCGGCCTGTCCGTTTCCCGATGGAGCGGGCGATGAGATTCGAACTCACGACCCTTACCTTGGCAAGGTAATGCTCTACCCCTGAGCTACGCCCGCGCTGCCATCCGGTGAGCGGTGAAATAGGGGCTCTCCCTGCCGGCTGCAAGAGGAAAATCGGTGCAAGGCGAAAAAAATCCGCCCCGGAAGCGACGGAAGGGCGGGCGATGCGCGTGCCACTTTTCAAACATCCGGCTTTTTCAGGGGAGGTTGAGGCCATGAATTGGAAAGACTGCCTGCGGATCGCCTGCCTGAGCGCGGCGATTGCGATGGGGCTGCTGGTGCATGGGGCGCAGCATACCGCTGCACCGCAGACAGACAGCTGGTCCGGGCAGATCAAAGGGCTGACGCCGGTGCCGGTCGAGACTGTGACCCTGGCGCACCCGCCGGAACAGAGCGCCCGGTCTTAAGGCAAACCGTTTCCCGGCGCGGGAAACGGCCAAAAATCCTGCGAGGATTTTTGGTGCCAAGCATCAGCGCAGCCCCCGTTTTCCGCGCCGGAAAACGGGCCGGAATTCTCGTGGAATTCCGCCTTCCCCGCGCCCCGACCTTGCGAAACTGAAAAGGGCGCCCCGCCATCCGGCAGGACGCCCCCTTTCTTGAAATCAGCCCTGCGGCTTATTCCAGCTCGATCAGCAGATCCTTGGCGTCGATCTGGCCGCCGGCCTGAACATGCACCGCCTTCACCACCGCGTCGCGCTCGGCGTGGATGCCGGTCTCCATCTTCATCGCCTCGATGGTCAGCAGCATATCGCCCTCGTGCACCTGCTGGCCCACCTGTACCGCGACAGAGGCGACAACACCCGGCATCGGCGCGCCGACGTGGTTGGGGTTGCCGGCCTGTGCCTTCGGACGCGCTTCGGTCGAGGCCTTGACCAGACGGTTCGGCACCCGGATCACGCGGGGCTGGCCGTTGAGTTCAAAAAAGACCTTCACCTCGCCCTTCTCGTCGGTCTCGGAGATTGCCTGCAGGCGGATCTCCAGCGTCTTGCCCGGGTCGATCTCGGCGGTGATTTCCTCCCCCGGCTCCATGCCATAGAAGAAGGTGCGGGTCGGCAGGGTGCGCACCGGGCCGTACTGGCGGTGACGGCCCATATAGTCCAGGAACACCTTGGGATACATCAGGTAGCCGTTCAGGTCCTCGTCATCGACGCTGAAACCTTCCAGCTCCTTCGACAGTTCGGCACGAACCGCTTCCAGGTCCACCGGCTCCAGATGCGCGCCCGGGCGTTCGGTGTTCGGCGCTTCGCCTTTCAGCACCTTGCTGACGATGCCTTCCGGGAAGCCGCCCGGAGGCTGGCCCAGGTTGCCGCGCATCATGTCGACAACCGAGTCGGGGAAGGCCACGTCGGTCTTCGGGTCCTCGACCTGTGTGCGGGTCAGGCCCTGGCTCACCATCATCAGCGCCATGTCGCCAACCACCTTGGACGACGGCGTCACCTTCACGATATCGCCGAACATCTGGTTCACGTCCGCATAGGTCTGCGCCACATCGGCCCATTTCTCTTCCAGCCCCAGGCTGCGCGCCTGCGCCTTCAGGTTGGTGAACTGGCCGCCCGGCATCTCGTGCAGGTAGACTTCCGAGGCGGGTGCCTGCAGACCGCTCTCAAACGCCGCATACTGCGCCCGCACCTGCTCCCAGTAGCCGGAGATCTCGCGCACCTTGGCGATGTCTATGCCGGTGTCGCGCTCGGTGTTGCGCAGCGCCTCGACGATGGAGCCCAGGCAGGGCTGTGAAGTGCCGCCGGAGAAGGCGTCCATGGCCGCATCCACCGCATCGACGCCGGCATCCGCCGCCGCCAGGATGGTGGCCCCGGCCACGCCGGAGGTGTCATGGGTGTGGAAGTGGACCGGCAGGCCGACCTCTTCCTTCAGCGCCTTGACCAGCTGGCGGGCGGCGGCGGGCTTCAACAGGCCTGCCATGTCCTTCAGGCCCAGAATGTGGGCGCCGGCCGCTTCCAGCTCCTTCGCCATGCCGACGTAATACTTCAGGTCGTACTTGGCGCGGTTCGGGTCCAGGATATCGCCGGTATAGCAGATGGTGCCTTCGCAGACCTTGCCGCTCTCGACCACCGCATCCATCGCAACGCGCATGTTCTCCACCCAGTTCAGCGAGTCGAAGACGCGGAACACGTCGACGCCGGTCTTCGCCGCCTGGCGCACGAATTCCTGCACCACGTTGTCCGGATAGTTGGTGTAGCCGACGCCGTTGGAGGCGCGCAGCAGCATCTGGGTCATCAGGTTCGGCATCCGTTCGCGCAGGTCGCGCAGGCGCTGCCAGGGGCATTCCTGCAGGAAGCGGTAGGCCACGTCAAAGGTCGCACCGCCCCAGCACTCGACAGAGAACAGCTGGCTCAGGTTCTGCGCATAGGCCGGTGCCACCTTGATCATGTCGATCGAGCGCATCCGGGTCGCCAGCAGCGACTGGTGGCCGTCGCGCATGGTGGTGTCGGTCAGGAGCAGCTGCGGCTGCGCCTTCATCCAGTCGGCCACCGCCTGCGCGCCCTTTTCCTCCAGCAGGTTGCGGGTGCCCTTGGGCAGGCCGCCCGGCTCGACCCGCGGCGCGCGCGGCTCTTTCAGGTCGGAGGCGGGGGCCGGACGGCCTTCGGTTTCCGGATGGCCGTTCACGGTGATGTCCGCGATATAGGTCAGCACCTTGGTGCCGCGGTCGCGGCGCTTCTTGAACTGGAACAGCTCCGGCGTCTCGTCGATGAATTTGGTGGTGTATTCATTCGACAGGAAGGTCGGGTGCTTCAGAAGGTTCTCGACAAAGGCGATGTTGGTGCTGACGCCGCGCACCCGGAACTCGCGCAGCGCGCGGTCCATGCGGGCAATCGCCTTCTCGGGCGTCGGTGCCCAGGCAGTCACCTTGGTCAAAAGCGAGTCGTAATAGCGGGTGATCACGCCGCCCGCATATGCGGTGCCGCCGTCCAGGCGGATGCCCATGCCGGTGGCGGAGCGGTAGGCGGTGATGCGGCCATAGTCCGGGATGAAGTTGTTCAGCGGATCTTCGGTGGTCACACGGGTCTGCAGCGCGTGGCCATTGAGGCGGATATCGTCCTGCGACGCCTTGCCGGTGGCTTCCGCAATGCTCTTGCCCTCAGCGATCAGGATCTGCGCTTGCACGATGTCGATGCCGGTGACCTCTTCGGTCACGGTATGCTCCACCTGCACCCTCGGGTTCACCTCGATGAAGTAGAACTTGCCGTCGTTCATATCCATCAGGAATTCGACGGTGCCCGCGCATTCATAGTTCACATGCTGGCAGATCCTGCGGCCCAGGTCGCAGATCTCGGCGCGCTGCTCTTCGGTCAAATAGGGGGCAGGCGCGCGCTCGACCACTTTCTGGTTGCGGCGCTGGACCGAGCAGTCGCGCTCGTAAAGGTGATAGATGTTGCCGTCCTTGTCGCCCAGGATCTGCACCTCGACGTGGCGGGCGCGGGTGATCATCTTTTCCAGATACCCTTCGCCGTTGCCGAAGGCGGCTTCCGCCTCGCGGCGGCCTTCCAGCACCTTTTCTTCGAGCTCCTTCTCGGCGAGGATCGGGCGCATGCCGCGGCCGCCGCCGCCCCAGGAGGCCTTCAGCATCAGCGGATAGCCGATCTCGGCCGCTTCCTTGCGGATCGCGTCCATGTCGTCGCCCAGCACTTCGGTCGCCGGGATGACCGGCACGCCGGCCTCAATCGCCACCTTGCGGGCCGAGGCCTTGTCGCCCAGGGCGCGCATGGTTTCCGCCTTGGGGCCGATGAAGGTGATGCCGTTGCGGGCGCAGGCGTCCACGAAATCCGGGTTCTCAGACAAGAGGCCGTAGCCGGGGTGAATCGCATCGGCGCCGCATTCCTTGGCGACGCGGATGATCTCGTCGATCGACAGATAGGCCGCAACCGGCCCCATGCCTTCGCCGATCCGGTAGGCTTCGTCCGCCTTGAACCGGTGCAGGCCGAGTTTGTCCTCCTCGGCATAGACGGCGACGGTGCGCTTGCCCATCTCGTTGGCGGCGCGCATCACGCGGATCGCGATCTCGCCACGGTTGGCAATCAGGATCTTTTTGAAGTCGGTCATTTCACCCTCGGGGTCCGTGCAAGTTGGTGCAGTGTTAGGCGGATATTAGCGATCCGCACAACCGTAGTTCTGGGTATTTCCGGCATGATTGCGCTCTCAAGCGGCCTGTTTTTGGATTTTTGTTACATTCCGGATGGCGGTTTGTTGCGCCTTGTAACCGGCCTGGCCCCCGAAGGGGTTTTGCGGGGCGCCGGACCCCGGCGGCCGGCACCGGCCGCTTTCGGTCAGCGTGCTCAACTTCGGGTCAGGAATGCGCCGGTCCGCGCAACCAAAGAGGCCCGGTCCTGACCTTCCGCAACAGCCGCTGCCTGGGGTGTTGCGGTACACTGAAAACAGACTTGGGTTCAAATGCTTGCCCTCAAGATACCAGCCGCGCTCCGGCGCTGGCTGCTGCCAAGGAGAGTGATCATGCACCGTATCATTTACGTCAGCCAGGCCGTGCGCGGCATGTCCAGCAAGGAGCTGGCCGTGATCGTCGGCAAGGCGCAGAAATCCAACGCCGCCGCCGGTGTGACCGGTATGCTGGTCGGCCACATGGGGTGGTTCCTGCAGGTGATCGAAGGCCCGGCGGAGGCGCTGGCTGCGCTGTTTCACCGCATCAGTGCCGACCCGCGCCACGGCAACATCCGGGTGCTGGTCAGCGAGGCGGCCCCGGCCCGGGCGTTCCCGGAGTGGCGGATGGCGTTTTCGGAACCGCACGCGCTGCCTCCGTCCGTGCAAAAGCACGTGTTTGCGCTGCAGAACCTGATCCCGATCAACAGCCCCGACCGCGGCAGCGAAACCGCGGTGCGGCAGGTTGTGCGCGACTTTCTGGCCGCCTTCGAGCGGCTTGAAAAACCCGCCTGAGCGGCACCGCCGGGCGGGTCATCCCGCCGCTGGCGGCCACGGCTTCAGCGCCTTCAGCGCCGCCAGGTCCGGTGTTCCCAGCTGGCTCATGTTCGCCTGCATGTCCTTGGCCAGAATGTCCGTCAGATGCGCCGGGCCGTCCGCGCCAAGTGCGGCCAGCGCATAGTGGCAGGCCCGGCCCAGCATGACGAAATCCGCACCAAGGGCCAGCGCCCGGATGATGTCCAGCCCGCCTTCGATGCCGCTGTCGAAAACCAGCGGAATGCGCACCGCTTCCCGGATCTCCGGCAGCACCTCTATTGCGGCGGGGCAGCCGTCGAACTGGCGGCCGCCGTGGTTGGAGATCCAGACCGCATCGGCGCCGGCCTCTTCCAGCCGCTTGGCATCCTGCGCGCGCAGCACCCCTTTGACGACGAACGGGCCGTCCCAGTTGCGCCGCAGCCAATCCACATAATCCCAGTCGGGCGAGGTCCGCAGCAAATAGCCGACATGGGCGGTCGGCGGCAGGTTTTTCTGCGCACCGGAGATATATCTGTCCAGCGTCCGCATATGCGGCATCCCCTGCCGTGCCATCCCCAGCGCCCAGGCGGGGCGGATGGCGATCTGCGCCAGCAGCCGCGGGGTCAGCCGCGGCGGCTGGGTCAGGCCGGACCGGGTCTGCCGCTCCCGGCGCGAGGCGGCGGGCACGTCCACCGTCAGCACCAGCGTCCTGAACCCCGCATCCCGGGCCCGCGCCAGCAGGTCGGCGCGGATGCCCTCGTCCTTGGGCGGATAAAGCTGGAACCAGGCGTCCTGCCCCAGATGCGGCGCCAGGTCCTCCGGCGACTGGCTGGCCACGGTGGACAGGCAGAACGGAATGCCCGCCGCGGCGGCACTGCGCGCCAGCGCGGCCTCGGCGCCGGGCCAGATCAGCCCGGACATGCCCACCGGCGCGATGCCAAAGGGCAGGGCCTGGGCCATCCCCAGAAAAACGGTGCTCAGGTCCGGCTCCATCGGCCCGTGCAGCACCGAGGGCAGGAAGCGGATCCGGTCCAGCGCCCTGCGGTTGCGGGCGCGGGCCTGCTCAGCGCCGGTGCCGCTGTCCAGATAATCCCACACGAACCGCGGCAGGCGGCGTTTGGCGCGGCGTTTCAAATCGTCAAGGCCGGGGTAGCGCTGATGCAGATCCATCCGCGCATTTGGGGGCCGCAGCGCGCAAATGTCCAGACCCGCCGGGCGGTTGCGCCGCTGCCGGCCGCCGCCGTCAGCCCGCCTTGTTCGAACCTTCAGCGGGCCCGCGCGCAGAGGCCGCCTGTTCCGCCGCGCGCCATTCGGCATCCTGCCCGGCCTCGGCACTTGTTGCGGCCACGCAGACCTGGTTCCGCCCCTTCGCCTTGGCGGCGTAAAGCGCCTCATCCGCGGCCCGCAGCAGGTCCTGCGGCAGCAGCCCGTGCGCCGGGTAATGCGCAACACCGGCGGAAATGGTGATCTGCGGCAGCGTCTTTTCGCCATAACGCACGGTGATCTCCTCCACCGCCTGGCGCAGCAGCTCGGCGCGGGTTAGCGCATCTTCGGGGGGAACGCCCGGCAGAATGAGTGTGAATTCCTCGCCGCCGGGGCGGCAGGCGGCCTCGCTGCCGTCGCAAGCCTTGTCCAGCACCGTGCCGACCGCCCGCAGCACCATGTCGCCCGCGTCATGGCCGTGGTTGTCGTTGAATTTCTTGAAATGGTCCACATCCACCGCAATCACGCTGAGGCGCGCGCAGTTCAGGGCGCTGCTGCTGAGGAACTTGCGCAGGCTTTCGGTCATGTGGCGGCGGTTGAACAGCCCGGTCAGCGGGTCGCGCACCGACTGGTCGTGCAGTTGGTCGCGCATCCGCACATTGGCGATCGCCATGCTGATCTGCTCGGCGCACATCTGCGCCAGCGGCTTGCAGGTGGCAAAATCGCCGGCCCGCGGCGGCATCGCCCGCAGATGCATCAGCCCCACGGTCTCGCCATGGGCCAGGATCGGAAAGCAGAAATAGGGCCGCCCGTCATGCGGCACCGCATGGGCGCAGGTGAACTCCACCTCCGAGGCGCCGAATTCATAGGTGCGGCCGCGGCGCAAGCCCCAGCATTCATCGGGCCGGATATGGTCCTTCAGCGCGCCGCCGTTCCAGCTGGCGCAGCCGGCCAGCACATCGCGGGAGTTGGAGAACACATAGATGCTGCCCTCGGCATCGGGCAGCAGGTGGCTCATGAACTCCGACACCATCTTGAACAGCTCATCCAGCGAGCGGCAGGATTGCAGCCACTCGTTCAGCTCCCCCAGCAGTTTGACTTCGCGCGCCAGCTGCATCTGGCTGGCCATGATCTCCTGATCCTTGGCGGCGCGCTGCTGCATCTGCCGCAGGCTGAACCGGTTGGTCCGGATGACGGTAAGGGAGACGATGCCGATTGCCGCCACCATCACGGCAGACACCAGCGCCAGCGAGATCCGCACCCGGTTCAGGAAGGTCTCGCGGAGCGCGGTGATATCCGCATAAAATTCAACCGCCCCGGCAAACCGGCCGCCCTGCAGCACCGGGGTGTAGATTTCCGCCACATCGCGGGTGGCCGCCATGGCGCCTGTGTCGCGGGTTTCAAACCCGTCGATCTGCGCTACCGGTTTGCTGTCCTGGGCATAATAGACCGCGCCCTTGGCCACGATCTGCTGGAAATAGGGTTCGCGGTTCACCGTGCCGATGTCGGCGGGGCGGGTGGACCACAGCACGCGCCCGTCTGCCTGAAACAGCTTGATCCGGTAGGCTTCGGTGGTTTCCGGCAGCAGCGACAGGTATTCGACATCATGCGCGTCCAGCTCGCCGGACAGGAACGTGCCGCCGCCGTCTTCCAGGTGCAGAAGGATGCGGCGGCGCCAGTCCGTTGCCTGCTTGCGCAGGTCGGCCTCCAGCATCCGGTCGACAACCGGGGCGGGGAGGGCATAAACAGCCCAGGCCGACAGCGCGGCTGCTGCCAGCAGCACCAGAAGCAGCGAATAGGTCTTGAGAAGGGGCAGCAGCTGCCCGGCCGGCTGATTTGCCATTCAGATCACTTGTTACGACACGTTTCACCCCAGGGTTGCATGCAAGCGTTGCGGTTTTGTGAATCCGGCAGCCCTGCGCGGCGGAATGTGCCGCGAACATGTTTCAAATCCGCGCTTTCCCGGGCGGCGGGCCTGCGATCCAGAAACGTGTGAACAGAGTGTGAACGTCCTCTTTCCGCCGCCGCTGAATCACGCTAGGATCACGGCCATGAGCAGTTTCGACGAAATGGACGCCTTTGAGGGCGCATCGCTGTCGGCCCGCGCCATGCAGGCGCGGCCGATGCCGTATCTGGACAGCCTCAACCCCGCCCAGCGGGAGGCGGTTGAATGCCTCGACGGCCCGGTCCTGATGCTGGCGGGCGCGGGCACCGGCAAGACTAAGGCGCTGACCACCCGCATCGTGCACCTTCTCAACACCGGCCGGGCGCGCCCGAAAGAGATTCTGTCGGTGACCTTCACCAACAAGGCCGCCCGCGAAATGAAGGAGCGGGTCGGGGCGATGCTGGGCCAGGCGGTCGAGGGGATGCCCTGGCTCGGCACCTTCCACTCGATCTGCGTCAAGCTGCTGCGCCGCCACGCGGAACTGGCGGGGCTGAAATCGAACTTCACCATTCTCGACACCGATGACCAGATCCGCCTGCTGAAACAGCTGATCCAGGCCGCGGGCATCGACGACAAGCGCTGGCCCGCGCGGATGCTGGCCGGAATCATCGACGACTGGAAGAACCGCGCGCTGACGCCGGACAGGGTGCCTGCCGCCGATGCTGGCGCCTACAACAACCGCGGCACCGAGTTTTATGCCCAGTACCAGACCCGCCTGCGCGAGCTGAACGCGGTCGATTTCGGCGACCTGCTGTTGCACATGGTGACGATCTTCCAGAACCATCCGGACGTGCTGGAGCAGTACCAGCGCTGGTTCCGCTACATCATGGTGGACGAATACCAGGATACCAACGTCGCCCAGTACCTGTGGCTGCGGCTCTTGGCGGGCAAGCACAAGAACGTCTGCTGCGTCGGCGACGACGACCAGTCGATCTATGGCTGGCGCGGTGCCGAGGTTGGCAACATCCTGCGGTTCGAAAAGGATTTTCCCGGCGCCATGGTGGTCCGGCTGGAGCAGAACTACCGCTCCACCGGCCATATCCTTGCCGCCGCCGCGGGCGTCATCCGCGGCAACCAGGGCCGCCTGGGCAAAGAGCTGTGGACCGAGGCCGGCGACGGCGAAAAGGTCCGCCTGATCGGCCATTGGGACGGCGAGGAAGAGGCCCGCTGGATCGGTGAGGAGATTGAGGCGATGCAGCGCGGCACCCGCGGCCAGGCGCCGCTTGGGCTGGACCAGATGGCGATTCTTGTGCGCGCCTCCCACCAGATGCGCGCGTTCGAGGACCGGTTCCTGACCATCGGCCTGCCGTACCGGGTGATCGGCGGCCCGCGCTTCTATGAGCGGATGGAGATCCGCGATGCGATGGCCTATTTCCGCGTCGTGGTGTCTCCGGACGACGACCTGGCGTTCGAGCGCATCGTCAACACCCCCAAGCGCGGCCTCGGCGACAAGGCGCAGCAGACCATTCAGGGCCTCGCCCGCGAAAACGGTGTTTCGCTGGTGGAGGGCGCCCGTCTGGCGGTGGAGGGCGGCCAGATCAAGGGCAAGGGCGGCGGCGCCCTGCGCGAACTGGTCGAGGGCATCGCCCGCTGGGGCCGCATGGCCGGCGATCCCGATCTCACCCATATGGAGCTGGCCGAGATCATCCTGGACGAGTCCGGCTACACCGCCATGTGGCAGAACGACAAAACGCCGGAGGCGCCGGGCCGTCTGGAAAACCTCAAGGAACTGGTGAAGGCGCTGGAGTCGTTTGAGAACCTCCAGGGCTTCCTCGAACACGTCAGCCTGGTGATGGACAACGACAAGCAGGACGCAGACGAGAAGGTCTCGATCATGACCCTGCATGCTGCCAAGGGCCTGGAATTCCCCGCCGTCTTCCTGCCGGGCTGGGAGGACGGGTTGTTTCCCTCGCAGCGCTCGATGGATGAAAGCGGCCTGAAAGGCTTGGAGGAAGAGCGCCGCCTTGCCTATGTCGGCATCACCCGCGCCGAACAGATCTGCACCATCTCCTTCGCCGGCAACCGCCGGGTGTTCGGCCAGTGGCAGTCGCAGCTGCCCTCGCGGTTCATTGACGAACTGCCGGAGGAGCATGTCGAGGTGCTGACCCCGCCGGGCCTTTATGGCGGCGGCTACGGCGCGGCGGCGCCCGGGGCCTCGATGGGGGCAGGGCAGGTGCGCTCGACGATCGAGGAAAAGATGGCGCAGGCGGATGGCTACAACTCCCCCGGCTGGAAACGGATGCAGGCCCGCGCCGGCCAGCGCGGTCTGTCGCAGCCCAAGGAAAGCAAGCACCAGGTGATTGACCTGACCGCCACCTCCAGCTTCACCCTGGGAGAGCGCGTGTTCCACCAGAAATTCGGCTACGGCGCCATCACCGGGATCGAGGGCGACAAGCTGGAAGTGGATTTCGAAAAGGCCGGCACCAAGAAAGTGGTTGCCCGCTTCGTCTCCACCCCGGACGACGTTCCGTTCTGATCAGCGCTCTGGCGCCGGCTGTGCCGGCGGATCGGATCGCGCAGCGATCCGATCCGGGCGCGGGGGCGGCGGGCAGCACAGCTGCCCGCCGCCCCCGCGCCACCCCCATCCTCTGACAAAGACGTGACAGCGGCAGGCCTTTTGCCTGGCTGCAGCCGCTTGCCTGCACCATGACCACAGGAGGCCTGCAAGGCGCAGGCTTTCATGTGATGTTCTGAAAATTGATGTCCTGAAAATCAAGAAACGGCGGCGCCCAGGGAGGAGGAGGGGCACCGCCGTTCTGTCAAACACCGGGGAAAAGGGAGGAGGAGACCCCGGTGATTCAAGCCCGGCTTGTGACCGGTATAGGGTGCGGCGGCATCAGGGAGGAGGAGGATGCCGCCGCGTAGCACAGGCTCTTCAAAGGGAGGAGGAGGAAGAGCCTGATCTCTATCAGTTGTTCTCGTATGCGGCCTGGTAGGCGACGCGCTTGATTTCGCAGCGGCTCAGGCCCAGGTCCGCCAGCTCGCGGCCCGACAGCGCCGACAGCTCATTGACGGTCTGGCGGTACAGGCGGTAGCGGGTGACCTTCACCAGCATCGCGTTCAGGAAGCCTGCCGGGGATGCCACGCTCACTGCGGAGATTTGATGTGCTGCAGCCATGGTTCCGTTCCTTCATCCAGCCGTTTCGTCATCTGCGTCTTGCGCCTCAGTGGCGCCGCTTGAGCCATAATTTAGGGATCTCCCCGGAAGTCGCAATCCCGTGCTTCGTCAATGCTGCTATGCAGCATCTGCATGGGTGACGTATGGGTATGTAACTGGAATATGACAATAATTTCGGCAACGGCTTACGCATCTGTATAATTATGCGGCACCGTGCGGCGGTTTTTGCATGGCGCGCAGCCCCGTCTGTTGACAAGCGCCGCCGCCGGTCCCCGCGGCCCGCGTGCGGCAATCGGGCCCGGCGGGTTTCACGCGCCGCCGCCGCCGCATATATAAGGCGCGAAGAACACGCAGGAGAGCAGTCATGCCGGTCACCCAGGATCAGATTCACGCAGTGCTGGAGCGGCTGGCCCTGCCGGACGGCGGCACGCTGGTGTCGCGCGACATGCTGCGGGCACTACGCATCGAAGGCAACAGGGTCAGCTTCGTGATCGAGGCCCCGAGCCTTGAGATCGCCAAGCTGATGGAGCCGCTGCGCAAGGCGGCCGAGGCGGCGGTGCTCTCGCTTGACGGTGTCGAAGCCGTCTCCGCCGCGCTGACCGCCCACGCCCCGCAGCAGCCTGCGCCCAGCCTCAAGGTCGGCGGCCACCCGAAACCCCAGGCGGAGCCGCTGAAGCCCGCAGGCGTCAAGCGCATCCTGGCCGTTGCCTCCGGCAAAGGCGGGGTGGGGAAGTCCACCATATCGTCGAACCTGGCCGTGGCGCTGGCCCGGCAGGGCCGCAAGGTGGGCCTTCTGGATGCAGATATCTACGGCCCCTCCCAGCCCCGGATGATGGGCGCCGCCGGCCGCCCCGCCAGCCCCGACGGCAAGACCATCGAGCCGCTGCACGCGCATGGGGTCACGCTGATGTCGATCGGCTTCATGCTGGAGGAGGGCAAGGCGGTGGTCTGGCGCGGGCCGATGCTGATGGGCGCGCTGCAGCAGATGCTGGGCCAGGTGAACTGGGGCGAGCTGGACGTGCTGATCGTCGATCTGCCGCCCGGCACCGGCGACGTGCAGCTGACGCTCTGCACCAAGGCGGAGCTGTCCGGCGCCATCGTTGTTTCCACCCCGCAGGACGTGGCGCTGCTGGACGCGCGCAAGGCGCTGGACATGTTCAACACGCTGAAGACCCCGGTGCTGGGGCTGATCGAGAACATGTCCTTCTTCACCTGCCCGGACTGCGGCGGCGAGCATCACATCTTCGGCCACGGCGGCGTCGCGGCTGAGGCCGAGACACTGGGCCTGCCGCTCCTGGGCGCGCTGCCGATTGATCTGGAAACCCGGCTGGCGGGCGACAGCGGCACACCCGTCGCGGCGGGGGAGGGGCCAATGGCCCAGGCTTATGCCCGGATCGCGGAAGGGCTGGTCCGGGGCGGCATGGCCTGAGGCCCCGCGGGCACGCACAAATTCTCTCTAGTATATGATGGCGCCTCGCGCCGGATGGCCCGCCCCCTGTGGCGGGCCTTCTGTTGTTTGCGGCCCGCACATGGGCGCTGATGGGACAGGCTGCCGGTCCTGGGGCCGCATGGGACAGGCCGCCCGGGACAAAGGCGCGTTGGGCGGGCGGGATCCCATGGGATCGCTGGGAATTCACGGGATCTGCGGGAAATCATGGGCGCCATGGGAAATCATGGCCCTTTTCTCCATCCATTTCCTCTTGCCAGCACGAATCACCCCGTGCTGAAACGCTGGCAAAGAGAATTTCTGGTGCAAAGGCGCGGGCTGATTTGCGAACGTTAAGCGAACACCGGCAGAATCTACGAGTTCCTCGCCGGAATCGCGGGAAACTATGGGAAAAAAATTGCAGCCGCAACTCCCCTCTATATGTTGTGTTTGTGCTGGCTTTTCTTACAACAAATTCCGGATTTGGCCCCAAATAGGCCGCGAATCTGGGCCGAATCTTCGGATTCACTGTCAAGAGCTTGGCGGTTTTGGGCAGAAAACAGTTGCAGGGCCATCAATTCCCATAGTATCCCTGTTTCATCGGATGAGACGAGGGACGGGGCGCCAAACGACCCCAAGCCAAAAAACAAAACAAGCAGGTTTCATACAGGCCTTCGCTTTCATCGAACCAAGAGATCCGGCGCGCGAGCGAGCAGACATCCCCCCAGGTGGCGCGCGCAGTCGGACATCCCGCAAAGCGGGCCAAGGCGGCGGGTTGATCAGTGGCAGCAGATCAACCCGCCCCTTTTCATTCTGGGGGACGGATTAACGCGAGGGACGCGCGAAAAGGACGGGAAATTGGGCCGCAGGTTCAGAGGCGAAAGCCACCACAAGGTGGACAGCAAGGGGCGGGTGTCAATCCCCGCCTCCTTTCGCCGTGTCCTGGAGGCCGCCGATCCGAACTGGCAGCCGGGCCAGAACCCCGATCTGGTGATCGTCTACGGCGACCATCGCCGCAACTTCCTGGAATGCTATACTATAGAGGCGATCGAAGAGGTCGACGCCAAGATCGACCAGCTGCCGCGCGGCTCGATGCAGCGCAAGATGCTGCAGCGCATGTTCCACGGCCAGTCCTTCCCGACCAATGTGGATGAGACCGGCCGCCTGGTGCTGCCCGCCAAGCTGCGCCAGAAGATCGATCTGGAGGCCGAGGCCTTTTTCATCGCCGCGGGCGACACCTTCCAGATCTGGAAGCCGGAAACCTATGAGGCCGAGGAACTGGCTCAGGCCGAGAAATGGATGGAAGAGCTGCCCGAGGACTTCGATCCGATGGAATTCCTAGATGGCGCCGGGAGCGCTTAAGACATGACCCAGGACCAGAAAGCTGCCAATGGTCCCCACATCCCCGTTCTTCTGCGCCCGCTGTTGCAGGCGGTGGCGCCTGTCACCGGCCGCTGGCTGGATGGCACCTTCGGGGCCGGCGGCTACACCCGCGGCCTGCTGGACGCCGGGGCGGAGCAGGTGATCGGCGTTGACCGCGACCCGCTGGCCTTTGAACTGGCAAAACCCTGGGCAGGGCAGTACGGCGACCGCCTGATCCTGCAGCAGGGGGTGTTCTCGCGCATGGACGAATACGCCCAGGACCTCGACGGCGTGGTGCTGGACCTTGGCGTCTCCTCGATGCAGCTGGACCTGGCCGAACGCGGCTTCTCCTTCATGAAGGACGGCCCCCTGGACATGCGGATGTCGCAGTCCGGCCCCTCCGCCGCCGACCTGATCGCGGAGCTGACCGAAGCCCAGATCGCCGATATCCTGTTCCACTACGGCGAGGAGCGCGCCAGCCGCCGCATCGCCAAAGCCATCGTCCGCGAGCGCGATATCGAGCCGATCACCACCACCCTGCGCCTTGCGGGCATCATCGAGAGCTGCCTGCCGCGCCCCAAGCCCGGCCAGTCGCACCCCGCGACCCGCAGCTTCCAGGGCCTGCGCATCGCGGTGAACGCCGAATATGAGGAGCTGTTCGAGGGCCTCCTGGCCGCCGAACGCGCGCTGAAGCCCGGCGGGCTGCTGGCGGTCGTGACCTTCCACTCGGTCGAGGACCGCATGGTCAAACGCTTCTTCCAGCACCGCGCAGGCAAGACCGGCCGCGCCAACCGCTATGCGCCGGAGCAGGAGGAAACCCCCGCCCAGTTCGAGCTGGTCACCCGCAAGGCGGTGGGGCCGGACGATCAGGAGCTGGCCGAGAATCCCCGCTCCCGTTCCGCCCGCCTGCGGGTCGGGCGCCGCACCGATGCCGCACCGGGGCCGATCTCGGCCAAGGAGCTTGGAATGCCGCAGCTGAAAGAGACGCGTAAATGAAGACCCTGCTGTATGCCGCAACTTGTCTGGCTGTGTTTGGCCTTGCCTTTTGGGCCTACCGCGAAAATTACGCTACCCAGCAAGTTCTGAAGGAAACCCGCGCCCTGCAGCAGCAGATCGGCGCGGCGCAGGTCCGGCTCAGCGTGCTGAGGGCCGAATGGGCCTATCTGAACCGCCCGCAGCGGCTGCGCGATCTGGCGGATATCAACTTCGACCGCCTTGGCCTCCTGCCGCTGCGCCCGGATCAGTTCGGGCGGGTGGATGAGGTCTCCTACCCGGTGCTGCCGGATCTGGAGATCACCAACGAGGTCGAAGTTTCCGGCCTGAATGTGAGGACGCAGCCATGATCCGCACACCGCTCCGCCCGCTGGCCCGTGTCCTGCACGCCCGCGCAACCGGCGCGAACCCGGACGCGATCGAACGCGAAAACCTCAGCCTGCGCCATCAGGAGATGCAAGTGCAGGCCCGCCAGCGCGCCGAGGGGCGGCTCCTGGTGCTGGGCCTGTTCTTTGTCTGCGCCTTCGGGGCGATCATTGCCCGCATGGCGATGACCGCGGTGTCCGAACCGGCCGAGCCCGTGGCCAGCGTGCCGGGCAGCGCCATCGCCATGCAGCGCGCCGATATCGTCGACCGCGAAGGGCGCCTGCTGGCCACCAATTTCGAAACCCATTCCCTTTATGCCCAGCCGCCGCAGATGATCGACCCCATTGGGGCGGCGGAAAAGCTGGTGGACATCTTCCCCGACCTGGATCGCGAACGACTGATCAAGGATTTCACCGGCAAGCGCAAGTTCCTGTGGGTAAAGAAGAAAATCAGCCCCGAACAACTTCAGGCGGTGCATGACATCGGCGATCCCGGCCTGATGTTCGGCCCGCGCGAAATGCGGCTTTACCCGAACGGCAGCCTGGCCGCGCATGTGCTGGGCGGCGCCGGTTTCGGCAAGGAGGGCGTGAACGCCGCCGAGGTGATCGGCGTTGCCGGCGTGGAGCGCCAGTTCGACGACTACCTGCGCGACCCGGCCAACGCGGGCAAGCCGCTGCAACTGTCGCTGGACCTCACCGTGCAGGCGGCAGCCGAGCAGGTGCTTTACGGCGGCATGAAGCTGATGAACGCCAAGGGCGCCACCTCGATCCTGATGGACACTCATACGGGCGAGGTGATCTCGGTGGTCTCCTTCCCGGACTTCGATCCCAACGACCGGCCGCGCCCGCCGACCTCCGGGTTCGACCCCTCCGACAGCCCGCTGTTCAACCGCGCGGTGCAGGGCGTCTATGAGCTTGGCTCCACCTTCAAGATCTTCACCGCCGCGCAGGCGATGGATCTGGGGCTGGTGGGCGCCGACACAGTGATCGACACCCGCGGGCCGCTGCGCTGGGGCCGCTTCGCGATCCGCGATTTCCGCAACTACGGCAACGAGATGTCGGTGACCAAGATCATCGTCAAATCCTCCAACATCGGCACCGCGCGGCTGGCGCAGCAAATCGGGGTGGAGCGGCAGAAAAGCTTCCTTGAAACGCTGGGGATGCTGGAGCCGACGCCGTTCGAAATCTCCGAGGCCGCAGGCGGTAAGCCGCTGTTGCCCGCCAACTGGTCGGAGCTGTCGGCGATGACCATTTCCTACGGCCACGGCATCTCCACCACGCCGATGCATCTGGCGGCGGGCTATGCCGCGGTGGCCAACGGCGGCCGCTACGTGGCGCCGACGATTCTGAAACGGAACGGCGCGCAGCTGGGCCAGCGGGTGATGAGCGAGGCCTCCGCCGCCGCCGCGCGCAAGATGTTGCGCAAGGTGGTCAGCGAAGGCACCGCATCTTTTGCCGAGGTCGAGGGCTATCAGGTGGGCGGCAAAACCGGCACCGCCGACAAGCCCAAGCCCCGCGGCGGCTATTACGAGGACAAGGTGATCGCCACTTTTGCCTCTATTTTCCCGGCACATGACCCCAAATACGTTCTGATCGTGACGCTGGACGAACCCTCCATCATCGCCCACGGCGAGGAGCGCCGCACAGCCGGCTGGACCGCCACCCCGGTGGCGGCGGAGATGATCGGCCGCGTCGCGCCGCTCTTGGGCCTGCGTCCGCAAGTTGAACCCGCAGAGGTGACTGGTATAACCCTCACCTCGAACTAATCCAGGGTAGAGGGCCGCCATGAGCAGCAGCAGACCAGACCAGCCTCTCAGCCAATTGGGGCTGACCGCCCGCGGCGGCGCCGACCCGCAGATCCGCGGGCTGGCGGTGGACAGCCGCGAGGTGCGCGACGGGTACCTTTTTGCGGCCCTTCCGGGCAGCCAGGTGCATGGCGCCAAATTCATCCCCGCCGCGCTGGAAAAGGGCGCCTCGGCGATCCTGACCGACGCCGCGGGTGCAGGCATCGCCGCCAAGGTGCTGGACGAAAACCACGCCGCCTTGGTGGTGGTCGAAGACCCGCGCCAGACGCTGGCCTATGCCGCCGCCCTGTGGTTCGGCGGCCAGCCGCAGACTGTGGTTGCCGTGACCGGCACCAACGGCAAGACCTCGGTCGCGACCTTCGTGCGCCAGATCTGGACCGAGCTGGGCCATGAGGCCGTCAACATGGGCACCACCGGCATCGAGGGCGCCTGGAGCTATCCGCTGGCCCACACCACGCCGGAACCCATCACGCTGCACCGCGCGCTGGCCGCTGCGGCAGAGGCGGGTGTCACCCATGCGGCGATGGAGGCGTCCTCGCACGGGCTGGACCAGCGCCGCCTGGACGGGGTGCAGCTGGCCGCAGCCGGTTTCACCAATTTCACTCAGGACCACCTGGATTATCACGAGACGTTTGAGGCCTATTTTGCCGCCAAGGCGGGCCTGTTCCGCCGGGTGCTGCCGGACGAGGGTGTCGCCGTCATCAACATGAACGACCCCCGCGGGGCCGAAATGCGCGCCGTGGCCGCCGCCCGCGGCCAGGAGGTGATCAGCGTGGGCCGGGGGCTGGGCGACCTCAGCCTGCTGGGCCTGCGCTATGACGGCACCGGCCAGGACATGCGCTTTGCCTGGCATGACAAGCCGTTTCAGGTGCGCCTCAACCTCATCGGCGGCTTCCAGGCGGAAAACGTGCTGCTGGCTTGCGGGCTGGTGATCGCCGGCGGCGAGGACCCGGAGCGGGTGTTTGAGACCCTGCAGCATCTGACCACCGTGCGCGGCCGGATGCAGCTGGCGGCGGAGCGGGACAATGGCTCTGCCGTGTTTGTCGACTATGCCCACACACCCGACGCGGTCGCCAGCGCCATCAAGGCGCTGCGCCCGCATGTGCTGGGCCGGCTGATCGCCATCGTCGGCGCCGGCGGTGACCGGGACACCAGCAAGCGGCCCCTGATGGGGCAGGCGGCGCATGAGAACGCCGATGTGGTGATCGTCACTGACGACAACCCCCGCAGCGAGGATCCGGCAGTGATCCGCGCCGCAGTGAAGGGCGGCGCGCCGGACTGTATCGAGATCGGCGACCGCGCCGAAGCGATCCTGCGCGGGGCTGACATGCTGGGGCCGGGTGATGCGCTGATCATCTGCGGCAAGGGGCATGAGACCGGCCAGACCGTGGGCGACACGGTGCTGCCCTTTAACGATGTGGAGCAGGCCAGCATTGCCGTAACCGCGCTGGACGGGAGGATGGCATGACGCTCTGGACCGCAAATGAGGCCGCCGCCGCCACCGGCGGGCGGGCGCAGGGAGACTGGGCTGTCTCCGGCCTGTCGATCGACACCCGCACTATCGCGCCCGGCGATATGTTCGTGGCCCTGAAAGCCGCGCGCGACGGCCATGACTTCGTGGCGCAGGCGCTGGAGAAGGGCGCAGGCGCGGCGCTGGTTTCCCGCATCCCGGAGGGCGTTCCAGCGGATGCGCCGCTGCTGATCGTGGATGACGTGCAGGCGGGGCTGGAGGCCTTGGGCAAGGCGTCGCGCGCCCGCACGGACGCCAAGGTCGTGGCCGTCACCGGCTCGGTCGGCAAGACCTCGACCAAGGAGATGCTGGCGCGGATGCTGTTGGATCAGGGCCGCACCCATGCCGCGGTGGCCAGCTACAACAACCACTGGGGCGTGCCGCTGACTTTGGCGCGGATGCCGCGCGATGCCGAATATGCGGTGATCGAGATCGGCATGAACCACCCGGGCGAGATCGCGCCGCTCGCAATACAGGCGCGCCCGCATGTGGCGATGGTGACCACTGTGGCGGCGGTGCATCTGGAGGCGTTTGAAAACGTCGAGGGCATCGCCCGCGAGAAAGCCGCGATCATGGAAGGGCTGGAGCCCGGCGGCGTCGCCGTGCTGAACGCCGATATCGCCGAAGCGCATGTGCTGCGCGATGTGGCCGCTGGCCTGGGCGTCTCAACCCGCTGGTTCGGCGAGAGCGCTTCTGACTACACCCTGCACTCTGCCGGGATCGAAGGCGAGGAGACCGTCGCTCGCGCCACCGCAAACGGACGGGAAGTAGAGCTGCATATTCAATCGCTTGGCGCGCATTTTGCGATGAACGCCTTGGGCGCGCTGGCCTGTGTCGAGGCGCTGGGGGCCGACCCTGCGCGTGCCGTTGAAAGCCTCGCCCTGTGGTCGCCGGTCAAGGGGCGCGGCGTGCGCGAGGCGGTCCGGCTGGCGGGCGGCGAGATCACCCTGCTGGACGACAGCTACAACGCCAACCCGACCTCGATGGCGGCGGCGCTGGCGGTGCTGGCGGCCACGCCGGGGCAGGGCCGCAGGATCGCCTATGTCGGCGACATGAAGGAGCTTGGCCCGCAGGAGGCCGCGCTGCACGCCGGGCTGGCGGATCTGGACGCGGTCAAAGGCATCGACAAAGTCCACTGCATCGGCCCGCTGATGCGGGCGCTGCACGAGGCCCTGCCGGAAGGCAAACGCGGCGGCTGGTATCAGACCAGCGCCGAGGCGGTGCCCGGGCTGGCGGGCGAAATCCAGGGCGGCGATATCGTGCTGGCCAAGGGCTCTTTGAGCATGGCGCTGGCCAAGATCGTTGACGGCATCCGCGAAATGGGTCAATCCGGCCCCAACTCAGAAAACGCTTAAGAAAAACGAGGGAAGGGCCAGGATGCTCTATTGGCTGACCGCTTTGTCGGACGGGGGGGATTTTTACAACCTGTTCCGCTATATCACATTCCGCGCAGGCGGCGCCTTTTTGACCGCGCTGGTCTTCGGCTTCCTGTTCGGCAAACCGCTGATCAACGTGCTGCGCAAGCGGCAGGGCAAGGGCCAGCCGATCCGCAATGACGGGCCGGAGGGGCATTTCTCCAAGGCGGGCACCCCGACCATGGGGGGCTTGCTGATCGTCGGCGCGCTGCTGACCGCGACGCTGATGTGGGCGCGCTGGGATAACCCCTTTGTCTGGCTGGTTCTGTTTGTGACCATGGCCTATGGCCTCATCGGCTTTGCCGATGACTATGCCAAGGTCTCCAAGCAGAACACCAAGGGCGTGCCGGGCAAGGTGCGGCTGCTGCTGGGGGTACTGATCGCGGTGACCGCCTCGCTGTGGGCCGCGGCCTATCACCCGGAGCCGCTGCAGAACCAGCTGGCGCTGCCGGTGTTCAAGGACACGCTGATCAATCTCGGGATCTTCTACGTGCCGTTTTCGATCTGCGTCATCGTCGGTGCGGCCAATGCGGTGAACCTGACAGATGGCCTTGACGGGCTGGCGATCATGCCGTCGATGATTGCGGCCGGCACGCTGGGCGTCATCGCCTATGCGGTGGGGCGCGTCGATTTTACCGAATATCTGGACGTGCATTACGTGCCCGGCACCGGCGAGATCCTGATCTTCACCGCGGCACTGTTCGGTGCGGGCCTCGGCTTCCTGTGGTACAACGCGCCGCCGGCGGCGGTGTTCATGGGCGACACCGGCTCGCTGGCGCTGGGCGGTGCCCTGGGCGCCATCGCGGTCGCCACCAAGCATGAGCTGGTTCTGGCCATTGTCGGCGGCCTGTTCGTGGTTGAGGCGCTGTCGGTGATCATCCAGGTGCTCTACTTCAAGCGCACCGGACGGCGGGTGTTCCTGATGGCGCCGATCCATCACCACTACGAGAAGAAGGGCTGGGCGGAGCCGACCATCGTGATCCGCTTCTGGATCATCTCGCTGATTCTGGCGATGATCGGCCTGGCGACGCTGAAGGTGCGGTAAGGCACGCCGTTGTCCCGCCGCGCCGTATCTCCGGCGGGGCGGTTGGATCTCTTTAAACTCTGGAACCGCTCGGGGCTGCTGCTTCGGGCGGTTTGTCTTTGTGAAGAAGGCGGCGCCGCCGGAGGGGCGGAGCATCGGATGGCCGTTGTCAGCGGCCATGTCCGTCTATCGGCCTTTCGCGGACCCGCCCTGCACCCAATGAGGAGGTGGTCTGAGGGGGCCGGTCTCCTGGTCGTCTCGTTGCAACGGATTGACCGTAGCTCAGCCGGGTGAAGATGCGGTGAGGGCAGCGTGCGGCGGGTACGCAACGCATGCCAAAGAGGTTCCGCCCGGCGGCACGCCGGGCAGCGCCCGGACCGACCCCACGGGGAGGGCGCTTTACGCCCACCCCTCGGTCCGGGCGCTGCCCTTGGTGGCGAACGCGGGGTTTCAACTGCATGCGATTTGATAGATTTCGATGCAGATGAAAATGACGCCCCACTATAAGATGGGCGGGTTGCGCAGGACTTTTTTTGTCGGATTTCTTAGTGGCATCGGAGTACCAGACCCAGTTTTGGGCTGTATCGTCCGCTATGGCCGGCTGCGTGGTTTGGTGCCTGCTGACCAGAGGAAGGGGCGGCAGTTAACCGTGCAGGCCAGGGTCAGGCTTCGGCGGAGACGTCATCAAGACCTTGCCTAACTCCGGCTGCGTTTCCGTTGTCTCTTTGTGGTGTGTGTGGCGAAAATCACGGATGTGCGGAGGGCAGGCGATGATCCCAGTCAAGGATAATGAGCGTGCAGAGGTGGCAAAGCCGGGGCGCTCGGTGCAACCGGATCAGAAAACCGACCAGTCCATCTCGCGGGCCAGCCGCTCCATCGCTTCGGTGCCCAGCTTGGAATTGCCGTTGTGGTCCAGGCCCGGGGACCAGACCGCGACACTGGCCTTGCCGGGCACGATCGCCAGGATTCCGCCGCCGACACCGCTTTTGGCGGGCAGGCCGACGCGGTAGGCAAACTCGCCCGATCCGTCGTAATGGCCGCAGGTCAGCATCAGCGCGTTCAGGCGCCGGACCCGGCCCTGCGACACCAGGCTTGGCCCCTTGTCGGCCCCGATCAGGAAACGCCCCGCCTTGGCCAGCTGCACCGTCGTCATTTCGGTGGCGCATTGGTGAAAATAGGTGCCGAGCGTCTTTTCCGGCGTGTTCTTGAGGTTGCCGAAGGACGCCAGGAAGTTGGCAAGGGCAAAGTTGCGGTGGCCGTGCCGGGTTTCCGAACTGGCCACGGCCTTGTTGATGTGGATGTCGTCGTCACCCGCCGCGGCGCGGATGAAGCCGAGGATTTCCGCCAGCGCCTCCTTCGGCTCGCGGCCCGCCAGCAGCTCATCCGTGGTGACGATGGCGCCTGCGTTGACAAAAGGGTTGCGGGGGCGGCCGCGCTCATGCTCCAGCTGGACGATGGAGTTGAAGGCGGTGCCGGAAGGCTCGCGCCCGACACGGTTCCACAGCTGGTCGCCTGCACGCCCCAGCGCAATGGCGAGGGTGAACACCTTGGTGATGCTTTGCGCCGAAAACCGGGTTTGCGCATCGCCTGCGTGAAACAGCTTGCCATCGGCGGTGGCGACCGCGATGGCAAACTGGTCCGGGTCGACCTGGCCGAGTTCGGGAATATAGCTGGCGACCGCGCCGCGGCCGGCGCGGCTGTGCATCTCTGCGCTGATCCGGTCGAGCAAGGTTTGCATATCCGGTGCCACGCGCCGCGTCCTCCTGTTTCTTCAGGGCGAATTTCGGGCATGGGCCGGGGCTTGTCAATCTGACGGCCCCGGCTGAGGGCACTGGCAAAGCCTGAAGGGATCGGTTAGCGGTTTCTGCACGGATTTCGAGGGAGTGCAGGCGATGATCCCGGTCAAAGGATATGAGGGCGCGAAACTGGCGGTTCTGGGGCTGGGACGGTCCGGCCTGGCCACCGCCCGCGCGGTGCGGGCAGGCGGCGCCGAGGCGCTGTGCTGGGATGACAACCCCGCAGCGCGGGAGGCGGCGGAGGCGGAAGGCTTCACCTGCCGCGATCTGCATAAACCGGGCGCCTTTGACGATGTGGCGGCGCTGATCACCTCGCCCGGCATTCCGCATCTCTACCCCAAGCCCAATCCGGTGATCCGCGCCGCGATGGAGGCGGGCGTGCCGGTGGACAATGACATCGGGCTGTTCTTCCGCTCCTTCGCGGATGCCGACTGGCAGATGCACGACCAGCCGCCGCGGGTGGTGGCGGTCACCGGCTCCAACGGCAAATCCACCACGGTGGCGCTGCTGCACCATATCCTGCAGGAGGCGGGACGCGAGAGCCAGCTGGCGGGCAACATCGGCCGCGGCGTCTTGGACATTGACCCGCCCGGCGAGGGTGGCGTGGTGGTTCTGGAGCTGTCGAGCTACCAGACCGAACTCGCGCGCGCGCTGACCCCGGATGTGGCGGTGTTCACCAACCTGTCGCCGGACCACCTGGACCGGCATGGCGGCATTGGCGGCTATTTCGCCGCTAAGCGGCGGCTGTTCGCCGAAGGCGGGCCGGACCGCGCCGTCATCGGCATCGACGAGGACGAGGGGCTGTTTCTAGCAGGCCAGCTGTCCGAGGGCGCCAGCGACGACCGGGTGATCCGCATTTCCGCCGCGCGCAAGCTGACGGGGCCGGGCTGGCAGGTCTTTGCTCGCAAGGGGTTCCTGTCTGAGTACCGCAAGGGGCGGCAGGCGGCCTCCATCGACCTGCGGGAGATGACCGGCCTGCCGGGCGCGCACAACCACCAGAACGCCTGCGCGGCCTATGCGGCGGCGCGCACACTGGGTCTGGCACCGCGGGTGATCGGCGACGCGATGGCGACTTTCCCGGGTCTGCCGCATCGCAGCCAGACCATCGCTGAGGCGGCGGGCGTGCGCTATGTGAATGACAGCAAGGCCACCAATCTGGACAGTGCCGTGAAGGCCTTGAGTGCGTTCAAGAACATCCGCTGGATCTGCGGCGGCTTGGAGAAGGACGGCGGGCTGGAAGCGCTGAAGGGGCAGACCGGCAATGTGCAAAAGGCCTATGTGATCGGCCGCGAGGCGGCGGGATTTGCTCTGCAGCTGGATGTGGAGGCGGAGGTCTGCACCACGATGGCTGCTGCGGTGGAACGTGCGATGGCTGAGGCGCAGGCGGGCGACACCGTGCTGCTGGCACCGGCGGCGGCGAGTTTCGACCAGTACGACAACTTCGAACAGCGCGGCGAGGATTTCATCGCTGAGGTTAAGAAGCGGCTGGGGTAGGCTGTCAGCGGGGAGGGGGCTTCAGGCTCACCCAAGCGGAATACCCGCTTCGCACCCGCCTTCACTTGTCCTGTGCCTGCCAGAGCTGCCGCGCGCGCCCAAGGGAAATAGCGGTATCCGCCTGCGGCGGAGCCTCCGCGATTTCCCTTGACCCCGCCCATCATCCCTGGCCGCCCGTGCCCAAGCGAAGGCGGCTCCGAAGCGGAAAGCTCCAAACGGTCCGGTGCCGGACGGCCCGTGGCGGCGGCTGAGCGTCAGTCAGGGGCGAGCCCTGCCGTCTCCTCTGACAGGATGCCGAAATAGCCGGGCAGGAGATCATGCAGGCGCTGGCGGCCTTCTGCCGTCAGGAAGACTTCTTTGGAGCGGCCGTCCGTCCGGCTTGCAGCGAGCGTTATCAGGCAGTCCTGCTCCAGCCCCTGCAACGTCCTGCTGAGCACCGGCTTGGAGATATCTATCCGCTGCGCGATGTCATTCGGGGTCAGCGACTGGCGCTGCGGCTCCCGGTCGATCACGATCAGCACCAGGAACCGCAGCTGCGACAGCCCATGGGCGGCGAAATAGCTGTCGAGCCTGCGGATGAGAAGGCTGGCGCGCCGCATCATCACCAGGGCGCCGGTGATGCGCGCAGGGTCCGCGCCGCAGGGGGCGGCGTAAGCGTCGACCATCTGCTGCGACGGGAGATCCTTGAGGAAGAACACCGGCGTTCAGGCCAGCGGCGTCATCTTGTGGATTTCGACCGGTGCCGCCAGCCAGTCTTCGTATTTGGCAAAGATCGGGGCGATGTAGGGGGCGGCGTAATGCTCTGCCAGCGCGCCGTCGCTGGCCCATTCCTCGTCCAGATAAAAACAGGTGCCGTCACGGCCTTCGAGCAGGTTGAACTTGAGGCAGCCCGGCTCGGCGCGTGTCTGGGCGAGAATGCTGAGCAGGCTGTCCCGGACGGCGTCCTGGTGTTCCGGCTTGGGCGTGATCTTGGCGAACAATTGAAAAGGGGCGGTCATGGGAAACTCCATTTAAGTTATCACGATAACTAAATAGCCGGCGGGCGGCTTGGAGTAAAGCTGCGCTTAGCCCTTGGCGGCGATGGCGGTGCCCGCGGCATGGCCTGACGACCAGGCCCATTGGAAGTTGTAGCCGCCGAGCCAGCCGGTCACGTCCACCGCCTCGCCGATGGCGTAGAGGCCGGGGGCGGCTTTGGCCTCCATCGTTTTGGAGGAGAGGCCATCGGTGCTGATGCCGCCCAAAGTGACCTCCGCCGTGCGGTAGCCTTCTGTGCCCGCGGGCAGCAGGCGCCAGTTCTGCAAGGTCTCGCACAGCGCGGCGAGCGCGGCGTCGGACTGGTCGGCCAGACGGCCCTTGAGGCCAAGCTGGGGCGCGAGGAACTCCACCAGTTTTCCGGGCAGGTGGCGGGACAGCTCGGTGGTCAGGTCGCGGCGGCCCCCGGCCTGGCGCTGGTCGCGCAGCAGGTCGTAAAGCGGCGTCCCGGGGATCAGGTTGGCCGTGATCTCCTCCCCCTCGCGCCAGTAGGAGGAGAGCTGCAGCACCGACGGGCCGGAGAGGCCGCGGTGGGTGAACAGCAGCGCTTCGTCAAAAGAGGTGCGGTGGTTGCTGAGGCGTGCAGGCAGGGAGACGCCGGCCAGCGGCTGGAAGCGCCCGTCGGGGAAGGTGAAGGGCACCAGCGCCGGACGGGTGTCCGTGACCTCCAGCCCGAACTGGCGGGCGAGGTCATAGGCGAGGCCTGTGGCGCCCATCTTGGGGATCGACTTGCCGCCGGTGGCCAGCACCAGGTTGCGGCAGGTGACGGTCTGCGCCTTGCCCTCGCGCAGGAGCCGGACCGTGTAGCCCTCCGCGGTCTGCTCCACGGCCTCGACCGAGGTCTGCAGCCACAGGTCCGCGCCGGCCTGCGCCATCTCCTGCGTCAGCATGGCGATGATCTGCTTGGCGGAGCCGTCGCAGAACAGCTGGCCCAGGGTTTTCTCGTGCCAGGCGATGCCGTGGCGGTCCACCAGTGCGATGAAGTCCCACTGGGTGTAGCGGGCCAGCGCCGACTTGCAGAAATGCGGATTGGCGGAGAGGTAGTTCTTCGCCTCCGCGTACATGTTGGTGAAGTTGCAGCGGCCGCCGCCGGAGATGCGGATCTTCTCGCCCGGCGCCTTGGCGTGGTCGATCACCAGGGTGCTGCCGCCGGAATGGCGCGCGCACATCATGCCGGCCGCGCCGGCGCCGAGAATCAGGGTGTTTGTCCGCATGGCGCGCATCGACCACGGAACCGGCGCCGGCGCAAGAGGGAGGTCCCGGCGGCGGCTGTTTGCGCATCGCCGGCGGCAAGCGGGCGGCTTCTTGCCTGTCAAGGCAGGCCTGCGGCGGGGCGGTGGGATTCCGCCGAGGGGCGTTCTTTTTCTGGCGCCAGCGCTCACGAATCGTTACAGTTTAAGGGAGACCCCGAAAAATGGGGCGGAGCGAGGCAATTAGTGGCGGTATTCCCATGACTGAGATGGTCTATGGCGCGGTTCCTGTGCGGGCAGGCGAGCCGATCCTTCCGAAATGGTGGCGGACGCTGGATAAATGGACGATGTCCTGCATCCTGATGCTGTTCGTGATCGGCCTGCTGCTGGGGCTTGCGGCTTCGGTGCCGCTGGCGGAGCGCAACGGCTTCGGTAATTTCCACTATGTGCAGCGGCAGGCGGTGTTCGGCCTGACGGCGCTGGCGGCGATGCTGGTGACTTCGGTGATGTCGCCGGTGCTGGTGCGGCGGCTGGCGGTGGTCGGCTTTGCCGTGGCCTTTGTGGCGCTGGCGTTTCTGCCCATTTTCGGCACCGATTTCGGCAAAGGCGCGGTGCGCTGGTATTCGCTGGGCTTTGCCTCGCTGCAGCCGTCGGAGTTCCTGAAGCCCGGCTTCATCGTGGTCGCCGCCTGGATGATTGCCGCCAGCCAGCAGATCAACGGCCCGCCGGGCACGCTGATGTCCTTCGCGCTGTGCATGATGGTGGTGATGATGCTGGTTCTGCAGCCTGATTTCGGCCAGGCAAGCCTGATCCTGTTCGGCTGGGGCGTGATGTATTTTGTGGCTGGCGCGCCGATGCTGCTGCTGGTGTGCATGGCTGCCGTGGTCGTGATGGGCGGTATCTTTGCCTATAACAGCTCGGAACACTTTGCCCGCCGCATCGACGGCTTCCTGAACCCGGATGTCGATCCCACCACCCAGCTGGGCTATGCCACCAACGCGATCCGCGAGGGCGGTTTATTCGGCGTCGGCGTCGGCGAGGGGCAGGTGAAATGGTCACTGCCCGATGCCCACACCGATTTCATCGTCGCCGTCGCGGCAGAGGAATACGGGCTGGTGCTGGTGGCGGTGCTGATCGCGCTTTATGCGCTGATCGTGGTGCGCTCGCTGTTCCGGCTGATGCGCGAGCGCGATACTTTCATCCGGCTCGCAGGCACCGGCCTCGTGTGCATGTTCGGCGTGCAGGCGATGATCAACATGGGGGTTGCGGTTCGGCTCTTGCCCGCCAAAGGCATGACCTTGCCGTTTGTCAGCTACGGCGGATCCTCGCTGATTGCCACCGGGATCGCAGTGGGTATGCTGCTGGCCTTTACCCGGACGCGCCCGCAGGGCGGGATTGCCGATTACCTGAACGGCCGCGGCCGCTGACGAGATTTGGAAAGAGACCAACTTGGATGGCACAGAAACTGCTATTGATGGCTGCCGGCGGAACCGGCGGCCATATGTTTCCTGCACAGGCGCTGGCCGAGGCGATGCTGGCGCGCGGCTGGCGGGTGAAGCTGTCGACGGATGCGCGCGGCGCGCGCTACACCGCCGCCTTTCCAAGCGCGGTGGAGATTTCCGAGGTGTCCTCTGCCACCTTTGCCCAGGGAGGGCTGCTGGCCAAGGCGCTGGCGGGGCCGAAGATCGCGGCCGGCGTTGTGTCGATGGCCGCGCAAATGCGGCGGGAGCGGCCTGATGCGGTGATCGGGTTCGGCGGCTACCCGTCGATCCCGGCGCTGGGGGCGGCCACGCTGCTGAAGCTGCCGCGGATGATCCATGAGCAGAACGGCGTGCTGGGCCGGGTGAACCAGCTGTTTGCCAAGCGGGTGGCGGGCGTGGCCTGCGGCACCTGGCCGACAGCTTTGCCCGATGGGGTGCCGCATGAACACGCGGGCAACCCGGTGCGGGCCGCGGTGAGGGAGCGGGCCGGTGCCGCCTATATCCCGCCGGGCGACTATCCGATGTCGCTCCTGGTGATGGGCGGCAGCCAGGGCGCGCGGATCCTGAGCGATGTGGTGCCCCCTGCGGTGGCCGCGCTGCCGGAGGAGCTCCGCCGGCACCTGCGCGTCTCGCATCAGGCGCGGGAAGAAGACCTGGAGCGGGTCAATGTGTATTATGCCGAACATGGCATCAACGCTGACGTGCAGACCTTTTTCACCGACGTGCCCGCCCGCATGTCGGAGGCGCAGCTGGTGATCTCGCGTTCGGGGGCGTCTTCGGTCGCCGATATCTCGATCATCGGGCGGCCCTCGATCCTGATCCCCTTTGCCGCCGCGGCAGGCGATCATCAGACCGCAAACGCCCGCGGGCTGGTTGACGCCGATGCCGCCGTGATGATCCCGGAAAGCGCCCTTGATATCCCGGTGCTGGCGGAGCATATGGGCGCAATTCTGAGTAACCCGCGGGCCGCCACGCAGATGGCGGCGGCCGCACTAGACGCCGGGGTTCCCGATGCCACCGAACGCCTGGCGGCCTTGGTGGAACAGCTGGCCGAAGAAGGATAAACGTTATGAACCCTGCAACCAAACTGCCCGGTGACGTCGGCCCGATCCACTTTGTCGGCATCGGGGGCATCGGCATGTCGGGCATCGCCGAGGTGCTGTTGAACCTCGGCTATATGGTGCAGGGGTCGGACCTGAAATCCTCCAAGATCACCAGCCGGCTGCAAGAGCTGGGCGCGCGCATCTTCGTGGGCCAGAAGGCGGAGAACCTGGAGGAGGCCGCGGTTGTGGTGATCTCCTCGGCGATCAAGCCGGGCAATCCGGAGCTGGACGAGGCCCGGCTGCGCGGCCTGCCGGTGGTGCGCCGCGCCGACATGCTGGCCGAGCTGATGCGGCTGAAGTCGAACGTTGCCATTGCCGGCACCCACGGCAAGACCACCACCACCACGATGATGGCGGAACTGATGGTGGCCGGCGGCTTTGATCCGACAATCATCAACGGCGGCATCATTCACGCCTATGGCTCCAACGCGCGGATGGGGCAGGGCGAATGGATGGTGGTCGAGGCGGATGAAAGCGACGGCTCCTTCAACCGGCTGCCCGCGACCATCGCCGTGGTGACCAATATCGACCCGGAGCATATGGAGCACTGGGGCGACTTCGATCGCTTGCGCGACGGGTTTCTGGAGTTTGTCTCCAACATCCCGTTCTACGGCATCGCGGTCTGCTGCACCGACCATGCTGAGGTGCAGGCGCTGGTGGGCCGGATTTCCGACCGCCGGGTGGTGACCTATGGTTTCAACGCGCAGGCCGATGTGCGGGCGGTGAACCTGACCTACAAGGCGGGTGTCGCGCATTTCGACGTGGTGCTGCAGGCCGAGGAGCGGGTGATCGAAGGCTGCACCCTGCCGATGCCGGGAGACCACAATGTCTCCAACGCGCTGTCGGCGGTTGCGGTGGCGCGGCATCTGGGCATGAACAGCACTGAGATCCGCGAGGCGCTGGCGGCCTTCGGCGGCGTCAACCGGCGCTTCACCAAGGTGGGTGAAGTGAACGGCGTCACCATCATCGACGATTACGGCCACCACCCGGTGGAAATCGCCGCGGTGCTGAAGGCGGCGCGCCAGGCCTGCGAGGGGCGGGTCATTGCGGTGCATCAGCCGCACCGCTATTCGCGGCTGTCGAATCTGTTTGAAGATTTCTGCGCCTGCTTCAACGAGGCCGATGTGGTGGCAATCGCCGAGGTCTTTGCCGCGGGCGAAGAGCCGATCGAGGGCGCCAGCCGCGATGACCTGGTGGCGGGCCTGATCCGCCACGGCCACCGCCACGCGCGTGCCCTGCTGAACGAGGAAGACCTGGAGCGCCTGGTGCGCGAGCAGGCCCGTCCCGGCGACATGGTTGTCTGCCTGGGCGCGGGCACCATCAGCACCTGGGCCAACGGCCTGCCTGAAAGGCTGGAACGCTGAGGGGTGCGGCAGCAGACGGGGGCTCTGCCCCCCGCCGCCGGTGGCGGCTCCCCCCGGGATATTTCCGGCCAGAAGAAGCTGGCAGGGTGAGGAACGCGGTGTGACGCTGTCGCTGACCCTTGCTGCCGTCTGGGCGCTGGCCGCCAATATCCTGGCGATGATTCCCAGCCGCGACGGCCATTGGACTCGGGCCTACGTGCTGATTGCGCTGTGGATTCCGCTGCTGGGCTATGTGACCTGGGAGAACGGCCCCTGGTGGGGGCTGGCGCTGCTGCTGGCGGGGATGTCGGTGCTGCGCTGGCCGGTCATTTACCTGGGCCGCTATATCAGGCGCTCGCTGCGGCGCTGACAGGCGCACCCCGGGTGGTGCGCTTAACGAAATTTTTCCAGTCCGCCGGTATTACTGCCTGAGAAATACGACTGCCCTAGGATTATTCGGTTCTGTTTTTGAGTGCCGGCATGTGTCTGCCGGCGGGGAGGCTTGTATGGCCGCTGTGATTGCAATCTGGCTGGCGTTCGGCGCCGCTTGGCTGTTCGGATTTTATATTCTCGCCCGCCACCGGTGGCACCGGCTGGCCAAGGGTCTGGTGCTGGTTTGGGTGGCCATTCTGATCTGGCTGGCGGTCAGCCGGTTTGAGCAGAATCATGAACACGACGTCCGCCAGGTCGTGTTGTCCCTTTATTTCAACGGCCATCTTGTTTACGGACTGTGCGCGTTCATAGGCTGGAAACTGGGGCAGAAAAGACGATGGCGGCGCGTTCTGAAATCATACTTCCGGCGGCTCGCGGGCGGCTGACCCGGCAAAAGCTGCTGGCGGAGCTGACCTGGCTGCGGGTGGGCGGCCCGGCCGACCACCTGTTTCAGCCTGCGGATACTGAGGATCTGGCAGACTTCCTGCGCCAGCTGGACCCGGGCGTGCAGGTGTTCCCGATGGGGGTCGGCTCCAACCTGATCGTGCGCGACGGCGGATTGCGCGCCGTGGTGATCCGGCTGGGCCGCGGCTTTAACGGCATTGAAACAGACGGCGATACCGTAACCGCCGGGGCCGCGGCGCTGGATTCGCATGTGGCGAAAAAAGCGGCGGATGCGGGTATCGACCTCACCTTCCTGCGCACCATTCCCGGCTCGATCGGCGGTGCGGTGCGGATGAACGCGGGCTGCTACGGAAGCTATACCGCGGATGTTTTTGTCTCTGCCACTATCGTGACGCGGGCAGGCGAGATCCGCGAGATCACCGCTGATGAGCTCGGCTTTCAGTACCGCCAGACCGACTTTCCCGAAGGCGCGGTTCTGGTTTCGGCCACACTGCGCGGCCCCAAGGGCGACCCGGCGGAGCTGCACGCGCGGATGGAAGCGCAGCTGCACAAGCGGGATGAGACCCAGCCGGTCAAGGACCGTTCGGCCGGGTCCACCTTCCGCAACCCGGCAGGGTTCTCTTCGACCGGGCAGGCGGATGATGTGCATGACCTGAAGGCCTGGAAAGTGATCGACGACGCCGGTATGCGCGGCGCCCGGCGCGGGGCTGCGCAGATGAGCGAAAAGCATTCCAACTTCCTGATCAACACCGGTGGCGCCACTGCCGCAGATCTGGAAGGCCTGGGCGAAGACGTGCGGAAAAAGGTTTACGAGAATTCCGGCATCAGGCTAGAGTGGGAAATCATGCGGATAGGTGATCCGCTTCCCGAATAGCTTGAAAACCTGAATGCTGACAAAGGCTTCTGTTGCCGCAGCTTGGGGTCACCATGTGGTTCCGGCGGGACCCGGGCAGCGGCAATTGTTAAACGTGGTAAAGGCAGTGTTAACGCGCCGGTAAGGATTTGGGCGTTAGGGTGCCGAAGAGGCGGCAATGGCATGCCGGTTGAAGGGGCTGCAGCCCCGCCAGACACTGGGGCGCGCAGCCCCGCAAGAACCGGCCGGGGGAACCCCGGCACCAAGGTATAAGGCGGGCCCGTTCAGGGCTCCAAGAACCAGGGGCAGAAAAGCCCCGCATATTGAGGCGCTTCGTGGTGAGTAAGTCGAGCAGGGCACTCCCGAAAGTCGCGGTGCTGATGGGCGGACCGTCAGCCGAACGCGAGGTATCGCTGTCCAGCGGCCGTGAATGCGCGGCCGCTTTGCGCGGTGAGGGGTTCGAGGTTGTTGAGGTGGACGCAGGCCGGGATCTGCATGCGCGCCTGGCAGAGGCAAAGCCGGATGTGGTGTTCAACGCGCTGCACGGGCGCTGGGGCGAGGACGGCTGCGTCCAGGGTCTGCTGGAGTGGCTGGGCCTGCCCTACACCCATTCCGGGGTGCTGGCCTCGGCGCTGGCGATGGATAAGCAGCGCTCCAAGGAAGTCTACCGGTCTGCCGGGCTGCCGGTGGTGGACAGCGGGCTTTATGGCAAGGATGAGGTTACGGCCGGCCACGTGATGGCGCCGCCCTATGTGGTGAAGCCCAACAACGAGGGTTCCAGCGTCGGCATCTATATCGTGCATGAGGCCGCCAACGGCCCGCCGCAGCTGTCGGAGGAGATGCCGCAGCAGGTGATGGTGGAAACCTACGCGCCGGGGCGCGAGCTGACCACCACCGTGATCGGGGACCGGGCGCTGACGGTGACCGATATCCTGACCGACGGCTGGTATGACTATGATGCCAAGTACAAGCCGGGCGGCTCGCGCCATGTGCTGCCTGCGGACCTGCCGCGGGAAATCCACGACCTGTGCCTGGAATATGCGCTGAAGGCGCATGAGGCTTTGGGCTGCCGCGGTGTCAGCCGCACCGATTTCCGCTGGGATGAGACCCGCGGCGCCAGCGGCCTGGTGCTGTTGGAGACCAACACCCAGCCCGGCATGACGCCGACCTCGCTGGTGCCGGAGCAGGCGGCTTTCTGCGGCATGACCTTTGGCCAGCTTTGCGCCTGGATGGTGGAGGATGCCTCATGCAATCGCTGAAGGGGCGGTTCCGCCGCAGCGCAGAAGGGCGGGCGGACCCGGCGCCGTCGCGGCTGAAGTACCGGCTGCAGCGCTGGATGCTGACGCCGGGTATCCGCTTCGGGCTGCGCTTCGGAGTGCCGCTGTGCCTGGTCCTGGCGGCCGGCAGCGCCTATCTGGCGGATGAGGGGCGCCGCGACACGCTGCAGGGGCTGGTCAACGATGCCCGCGCCGCCATTCAGGAGCGGCCCGAGTTCATGGTCAAGGTGATGGCGGTGGACGGGGCAGGCACCAGCGTGGCCCAGGATATCCGTGAGGTGGTGCCGCTGGATTTCCCGGTCAGCTCCTTCGATCTGGATCTGGAGCAGATCCGCGATGTGATCACCGGGCTGGATCCGGTGAAATCCGCAAGTGTCAGGATCCGCCCGGGCGGCATCCTGCAGGTGGATGTCGAGGAGCGCCAGCCGGCGCTGATCTGGCGCAGCCGCGAGGGGCTGGCGCTGCTGGATGAAACCGGCACCCATGTCGCCGAGCTGGGCCGCCGCAGCCTGCATCCCGATTTGCCGCTGATCGCGGGCAAGGGGGCGGCCGGGCACGCGGCGCAGGCGCTGCGGTTGTTCGCGGCGGCAAAACCCCTGGGGCCGCGGCTGCGCGGCCTGGTACGTATCGGCGAACGGCGCTGGGACTTGGTGCTGGACCGCAAGCAGCGCATTATGCTGCCAGCGGAAAATCCGGTGCGCGCTTTGGAGCGGGTGCTGGCGGTGAGTGAAGTTCAGGATTTGCTGGAGCGCGATGTGGCAGCGGTGGATATGCGTCTGGCTGGGCGCCCGACCATCCGCATGTCCGAAAACGCAGTGGAAAACTGGTGGCGCATCCGGCAGTTGAATGGGGGCGGGCAGTAACATGACAGATCTCTATCAGTCGCAGCGGGCAATGCGGCAGATGCGCCGTCAGGCGATGCAGCGCGGCGTGGTTGCGATTCTGGACGTGGGCAGCTCCAAGATCGCCTGCCTGGTGCTGCGGTTCGACGGCACCGGCCGCCTCAGCGAGGACGGCTCGATCGGGGCGCTGGCCGGGCAGTCGGGCTTCCGGGTGATCGGCGCCGCCACCACGCGGTCGCGCGGGGTGCAGTTCGGCGAGATCACCGCCATGCAGGAGACCGAGCGCGCCATCCGCACCGCCGTGCAGGCAGCGCAGAAGATGGCCGAAGTGCGGGTCGACCACGTGATCGCCTGTTTCTCCGGCGCCAATCCGCGCTCTTACGGGCTGGACGCGGCGCTGGATCTTGAGGGCCAAGTGGTGTCGGAGCATGAGGTCGCCCAGGTGCTGGCCGCCTGCGAGGTGCCGGAATACGGCGCGGGCCGCGAAGTGCTGCATGCGCAACCGGTGAATTTCGCGCTCGACAACCGCTCCGGCCTGGCCGATCCGCGCGGCCAGATGGGGCAGACCCTGGCGGTCGACATGCACATGCTGACGGTCGATGCCATCGCGGTGCAGAACCTGGTGCGCTGCATTCAGCGCTGCGATCTGGAGCTGGCGGGGATTGCCTCGTCGGCCTATGTGTCCGGCTTTTCGGCGCTGGTCGAGGATGAGCAGGAGCTGGGCGCGGCCTGTATCGACATGGGCGGCGGCTCCACCTCGATCTCGATCTTCATGAAGAAGCACATGATCTATGCCGACGCAGTGCGTCTGGGCGGCGATCACATCACCAGCGACATCTCGATGGGGCTGGGGGTGCCGCTGTCCAATGCGGAGCGGATCAAGACCTTTTGCGGCGGCGTCCATGCCACCGGTGCCGACGACCGCGACATGATCGACATCGGCGGCGATACCGGCGACTGGGAGCATGACCGCCGCACCGTCAGCCGGGCGGAGCTGATCGGCATCATGCGCCCCCGCGTCGAGGAGATCCTGGAAGAAGTGCGGGCGCGGCTGGATGCGGCCGGGTTCGAATACCTGTCCAGCCAGCAGATCGTGCTGACCGGCGGCTCCAGCCAGATCATGGGGCTGGACGGGCTGGCGAGCCGCATCCTGGGCCAGCAAGTGCGCCTGGGCCGGCCCTTGCGGGTGCACGGCCTGCCGCAATCGGCAACCGGGCCTGGCTTTGCCTCTGCTGTGGGCTTGTGCCTGTTTGCGGCCCATCCGCAGGATGAATGGTGGGACTTCGACATGCCCGCCAGCCGCCATCCGGCCGGCACCCTGGGCCGCGCCGTGCGCTGGTTCCGCGAAAACTGGTAATCCGAACTCAATTCCACCGTCATGGTCAAAGAGGGCGTGACAGCGCCGGAGGGACCCGTTAAGTTGTGCTTAACGTCCGCGAAAAGCGGCGAGTCAGCAGGCCGGGCAGTGGCCAGCCAGATACCAGTCAGACCTTCTCCCGCACTCGGCGATGTGCGGGTGCTGCTGCTGTGTTGTGTGTGGCTTGTGCTTAAACCGCAATATCTGCTAGGGACGGCGAAATACCGCGATTTGGTCTTAGAATGAGACCTTATTTTGTGGCACAAAGTGCTTTTTGGGATGACGAAACATCCCCTCCGCGGTAAGATTATGGTGAATAGGACAGGAATAAGCCCTTTGCGGGAGGGCGGGTAACACAGGCGGTAAGAGCATGACGTTGAATCTTTCGATGCCCGGGCAGGAAGAGTTGAAGCCGAAGATCACGGTATTTGGTGTCGGCGGGGCCGGCGGCAACGCCGTCAACAACATGATCGAGAAAGAATTGGACGGCGTTGAATTCGTCGTGGCCAATACCGACGCGCAGGCGCTGCAGCAGAGCGCGGCCAAGGCCCGCATCCAGCTGGGTGTGAAAGTGACCGAAGGTCTGGGTGCAGGCGCCCGCCCGCAGGTCGGCTCTGCCGCCGCTGAGGAAAGCATCGAGCAGATCGTCGACCACCTGGCCGGCGCGCATATGTGCTTCATCACCGCGGGCATGGGCGGCGGCACCGGCACCGGTGCGGCGCCGATTATCGCGCAGGCCGCGCGGGAACTGGGTGTGCTGACCGTCGGCGTCGTGACCAAGCCGTTCCAGTTCGAGGGCCTGAAGCGGATGCGCCAGGCTGAGGCCGGCGTCGAGAGCCTGCAGAAGGTGGTCGACACGCTGATCATCATCCCGAACCAGAACCTGTTCCGCCTCGCCAACGAGAAGACCACCTTCACCGAGGCGTTCTCGATGGCGGATGACGTGCTGTACCAGGGCGTCAAGGGCGTGACCGACCTGATGGTCCGTCCGGGCCTGATCAACCTCGACTTTGCCGACGTCCGCGCGGTGATGGACGAGATGGGCAAGGCGATGATGGGCACCGGCGAGGGCGAAGGCGAAGACCGCGCCGTGCAGGCCGCCGAGAAGGCGATCGCCAACCCGCTGCTGGACGAGATCAGCCTCAAGGGCGCCAAGGGCGTGCTGATCAACATCACCGGCAGCCACGACCTGACCCTGTTCGAACTGGACGAGGCCGCCAACCGCATCCGCGAGGAAGTGGATCCGGATGCCAACATCATCGTCGGCTCTACCCTGGACACCGGCATGGAAGGCCGGATGCGGGTCTCCGTCGTTGCCACCGGCATCGACGCCACCGACGTGAACACCGATATGCCGGTGCCGCGCCGCCCGATGTCGGCACCGCTGCGCCAGACCGTTACCGTCGAGGAAACCCGCGCCGCGCCGCTGGAACTGCAAACCCCGGTTGAAGCGCCGCGGGCCGCGGAGCCCGCGCCGGCGCCGCAAGCCGCAGAGGCCGCCGCCACCCTGGAAGAGCCGTCGCTGTTTGAAGAGCTGAACGTGCAGCAGGCCGCCGCGCAAGAGCAGTCCGACGACGTTTTCGAAGAGCCGGAGCAAATGGGCGACGACGGCCTGCCGCCGCCGGCCTATCGGCCGCAGGTGCCGGAATTCCGCCCGCAGGCGGATACCGCCACCCAGCAGCCCGACGTCTTTGTCGCGCCCAAGGCACCCGCACCGGGCACCCCGTCGCCGCAGGCGCTGGAGCGGCTGCAGGCGGCTGCCCAGCGGGTTCAGCAGCCGCACGCCCAGCAGCCGCGCCAGGTGGCGCCGGTTTCGCCGGCACCGCAGCAGCAGCACCAGCACCAGCAGCAGCCCGAGGGGCAGCGCCGCTTTGGCCTCAATTCGCTGATCCACCGGATGACCGGAACGGCCGAAGCTCCGGCAGCGAAGCATCAGCCGCAGGCCGTGCGCCAGCAGCCCGCGATGCAGGCGCCGGCCCCCTCGGCGCAGCCGCAGCAGGCCCAGGCACATCAGCCCGATCCCGACCAGGAACGCATCGAAATCCCCGCTTTCCTGCGCCGCCAGGCAAACTGACGCATCACTTATCACGCTGAAGAAAGCCGCCTTGGGGCGGCTTTCTTTGTTTTTTATCAAGGGTTTGGGCGGATCTGAGCGGTGTTTTGCCTATCTGTTACAGCCATGTTTCAAACCGTTACAAAGATTGAGTTGTAGGATTTTTTCCAAAACCTTAACTCTCTTTCGCAACACGGCCCGTGAGGCCGGACATGGTGAAAAGAGGCACAACGTGCAGAATACGCTCAAGGCATCGGTGGCATTTGAAGGGGTCGGCCTGCATTCCGGTAAGCCCGCCCGCATGGTCCTGAACCCGGCTCCGGCGGGGCATGGGATCGTGTTCAAACGCACCGACATTGCATTGGGCAACACCGTGGTTCCGGCGCGCTGGGACCTGGTGGAGCGCAGCCCGCTCTGCACCCGGCTGGTCAACACCTCCGGCGTCAGCGTTTCCACCGTTGAGCATGTCATGGCGGCCCTGGCCGGCTGCGGCGTGCATAATGCGCTGATCGAGATCGACGGCCCGGAAGTGCCGATCGTGGATGGCTCCTCAGCGCCGTTTGTGCGCGGCATCATGAAGTATGGTGTGCAGCGCCAGGGCGTCCCGGCGACCGCTTTTGAGGTGCTGAAGCCGGTGACTGTCGAAAAGGACGGCGCCCGCGCCACCCTGCTGCCGTCGGACCGGCTGACCATCGAATTCCACATCGACTTTGCCGAGGCCGGCATTGGCCGCCAGAGCAAGGTTCTGGACATGCGCAACGGCAGCTTTGCGCGCGAGCTGTGCGACAGCCGCACCTTCTGCCGCCAGGCGGATGTCGAATCCATGCAGGCCAACGGTCTGGCCCTGGGCGGTGTGCCGGGCGAGAACGCGGTTGTGTTTGACGGGGACCGTGTCGAGAGCGGCGCGGGCCTGCGCCACTCGGATGAGCCTGTACGCCACAAGATGCTGGACGCCCTGGGCGATCTGGCACTGGCCGGGGGGCCGATCTTGGGGCGCTACGTTGGCGAGCGCGCGGGGCACGCGCTGACCAACACCTTGCTACGCGCTCTGTTTGCGGAGCCCGGCGCGGTCCGGGCCGTCGCCTGCGATGCGGCGATGACCGCACGGCTTCCCGGGCAGGGGCTGATCTGGTCGGAAATCCCGTCGGAACAACGCCGCGTGGCATAAGGCAGAAAACCAGGAACGAGCGGACAACTGGCCCGGGACCCCCTTGTCCCGGGTCTTTTCCTGCGGCCGGAAGGGCGGCGCCGGGGGCGTGCCTTCCCGTACAGCCTTGACCGCAGGCCGCTTTCTCTGCCAAGTGAGCGCGGAAGTGGCGAAAGGCGTTTTGCGCGCCATTCGAATGTGCTAGAGACGGCATAACCGGGGCGGACACCCGTAAGTCAATGACGGTGAGGTTAGGCACTATGAACGGCATCAGGGCAGGAGCCAGAACCCTCGGCGCGGTCGTTCTGATGGCGGCGCTAGCGGCCTGCGGCGGCGACGGCGGCGCGGTCAAGCGCGGCGACTCGGTCGAGGCCTATTCCCCCGATCAGATCTATGAACGCGGCGAGTTCGAGCTGGCCAACCGGCGGCCCAAGGATGCGGTTTATTATTTCGCCGAGATCGAGCGCCTGTACCCCTATTCCGAATGGGCGAAACAGGCGGTGATCATGCAGGCCTTTGCCTATCACTCCACCCGGGATTACGAGAACAGCCGCGCCGCCGCGCAGCGGTTCATCGACTTTTACCCGGCGGACGAGGATGCGGCCTATGCCCAGTACCTGCTGGCGCTGAGCTATTACGACCAGATCGACGAAGTGGGCCGCGACCAGGGTCTGACCTTCCAGGCGCTGCAGGCGCTGCGCACGGTGATCGAGGTTTATCCGGACAGCCAGTATGCCACCTCGGCAATCCTGAAATTCGACCTGGCCTTCGACCATCTGGCGGGCAAGGAAATGGAGATCGGGCGCTACTACCTGCGCCGCGGCCACTATACCTCTGCGATCAACCGCTTCCGGGTGGTGGTGGAGGAGTTCCAGACCACCAGCCACACGCCGGAGGCGCTGCACCGGCTGGTCGAGGCCTATCTGTCGCTGGGCCTGACCGCTGAGGCGCAGACCGCCGCGGCGATCCTGGGGCACAACTTCCAGTCAACCGAATGGTATGAGGACAGCTTCAGGCTGCTGACCGCGCAAGGGCTCAAGCCCAAGGACCGCGGCAACAACTGGCTGAGCCAGATCTACCGGCAGACGGTGAAAGGGCAGTGGCTGTAACGGCTGCTGCGGTAATGGGGCGGGGCAATGCTGCGCGCGCTTGATATCCGGGATATCCTGATCATTGACCACCTGGAGCTGAACTTTCAGCCCGGGCTCAATGTGCTGACCGGCGAGACCGGGGCAGGCAAATCCATCCTTTTGGACAGCCTGGGCTTTGTGCTGGGCTGGCGCGGCCGCGCCGAGCTGGTGCGCCAGGGGGCCAGGCAGGGCGAGGTGCTGGCGGAGTTTGAGCTGGCTGACGATCATCCGGCCCATGCGATCCTGGAAGAAGCCGGGCTGCCGGGCGGCGACAGCCTGATCCTGCGCCGGGTGAACACCGCCGACGGGCGCAAGACCGCCTGGGTCAACGACCGCCGCTGCTCGGGCGAGGTGCTGCGGGCGCTGTCGGAAACCCTGGTGGAGCTGCATGGCCAGCATGACGACCGCGGCCTGCTGAACCCGCGCGGCCATATGGCGCTGCTGGATCAGTATGCGGGCACCCAGCAACTTCTGGCCTCGGTGCGGGCGGCCTGGGCTGCGGCGGCCAAGGCGCGCAAGACGGTGGCGGCCACCCGTGCCGCACTGGACGCCGTGCGGGCCGAGGAAGAGTTCCTGCGCCATGCGGTTGCGGAGCTGGACAAGCTGGATCCGCAGCCGGGCGAGGACGAAACACTGGATGTCCGCCGCCGTCAGATGCAGGCGGCTGAGCGCATCCGCGGCGATATAGCCCGCGCCCATGCGCTTCTCAGCGAGGGCGCCGAGGCCGCCATGGGCGAGGCGCAGCGCTGGCTGGAGGGCGTCTCTGGCCGGGAAGACGATACCGGCCTGGACGAGCCGCTGGCGGCGCTGAGCCGCGCGATGATCGAGCTGGGCGATGCCCAGGACGGGGTCGAGCGGGTTCTGGACAACCTGGACTTCAACCCGGGCGAGCTGGAAGACTGCGAGGAGCGGCTGTTCGCGATCCGCGCGCTGGCACGCAAGCACGGGGTGCAGGCGGATGAGCTGGGAGACTACGCCGAAACCCTGCGGTCCAAGCTGGCGGCGCTGGACGCGGGCGATCAGAACCTGGCCGACCAGGAAGCCGCGCTGAAGGCAGCGGAAGATGCCTATGCGCAAGCCGCCAAGCAGCTGGGCGCCGTGCGCCGGCAGGGGGCGGCGGCGCTGGACAAGGCGGTGATGGCGGAGCTGGCCCCGCTGAAGATGGAGCGGGCGGTGTTTGAGACCCGCATCACCACGGCAGAGCCGGGGCCGGATGGCACCGACGCGGTGGCCTTTACCGTTGCCACCAACCCCGGCGCGCCCGCGGGGCCGCTGAACAAGATCGCCTCGGGCGGGGAGCTGAGCCGCTTCCTGCTGGCGCTCAAGGTCTGCCTGCGCGGTGAGGACGCCAGCAAGACGCTGATCTTCGACGAGATCGACCGAGGTGTCGGCGGCGCGACGGCGGATGCCGTGGGGCGCCGCCTGCGCAGCCTGGCCAGCGCGGGCCAGGTGCTGGTGGTGACCCACTCGCCGCAGGTGGCAGCCCTTGGCGGCCATCACTGGCAGGTGCGCAAGCAGGTGGTCGATGGCATGACATTGTCACAGGTGGTGCCGCTGGATGGCACCGAGCGTGTGGATGAGCTTGCCCGGATGGTGTCCGGTGATACCATCACCAACGAGGCCCGCGCTGCAGCCCGCGCATTGCTGGCCGGATAACCCGCCGCAAAACCTGGCCGGGTGAGGGTTCTTTAACTGGCGTCATGGCAGTTGTAGGCCATTGATAACAAAAAAGACCCGCTGACAGGTTATGGTGCAAGAAATACTTTCGTCCCTTTCCGCAATCTCCCTGCAATGGCTGGCCGGCCTGAAAGACATCTGGCGGGTGCTGCGCCATCGCGGCCCCAGCCAGTTTCAGTTCTGGCTGATCGCGCTGCTGATCGGCATTGCCGCGGGCTTTGCCGCGCTGTTCTTCCGCAAGGGGATCGCGGCGCTGCAGGCCTGGGTCTATGGCGCGCCCGATGTGGATTATCTGCACAGTTTTGCGCAGGGTCTGCCGTGGTATGTGCTGGTGACGATTGCGGCGGGCGGCGGGCTGGTGGTCGGCCTGATCCTCGACCGCTTCACCCCGGACGGGCGGGTGCGCTCGGTCGCCGATGTGATCGAGGGCGCGGCGCTGCACGACGGGCGCGTCGAGCACAAGGAGGGGCTGGCCTCGGCGCTGGCCTCCTTCATCACCCTGTCGACCGGCGGCTCCTCGGGGCGCGAAGGGCCTGTCGTGCATATGGCGGGGGTGATCTCCAGCTGGGTCAGCAACCGGATCAATGCTGATGGTATCACCGGGCGCGACCTGTTGGGCTGTGCGGTGGCGGCGGCGGTGTCTGCCAGCTTCAACGCGCCGATTGCCGGCGCCCTGTTCGCGCTGGAGGTGGTGCTGCGCCACTTCGCGGTCAACGCCTTTGCGCCGATCGTCATCGCCTCGGTTGCGGGCACCGTGATCAACCGGCTGGAATACGGCGATGTCACCGAATTCACCCTGGTCACACCCGGCGCGCTGCAGTTTTACGTGGAGCTGCCGGCCTTCCTGATTCTGGGACTGATCTGCGGCCTTGTGGCGGTGGTTGAGATGCGGGCGATCTTCTTTGCCGACAAGGTGGGCAGCAAGGTGCAGGCGCGCCTGTGCCTGCCGCGCTGGCTGCGCCCGGCGGTCTCGGGTGCCATGCTGGGGGGGATTGCGGTCTGGTATCCGCACATCATCGGTGTCGGCTATGAGACCACGGTGCTGGCGCTGACCGGCGGGCTGCTGCTGGGGGAGGCGGTGATTTTCACCGTGGTCAAGACCGCCGCCGTGGCGATCACCATGGGCGGGCGCATGGGTGGCGGGGTGTTTTCGCCGTCGCTGATGATTGGCGCGCTCACCGGGCTGGCCTTTGGCCTGATTGCGACCTCGGTGCTGCCGGACGTGTCGGGCACCCATACGCTTTACGCCTTTGCCGGCATGGGGGCGGTGGCCGCCGCGGTGCTGGGCGCGCCGATTTCCACCACGCTGATCGTGTTCGAGCTGACCGGCGACTGGCAGATCGGCCTGGCTGTGATGGTCTCTGTCTCGATGTCCACCGCGCTGGCGTCGCGGCTGGTGGACCGGTCCTTCTTCCTGACCCAGCTGGAGCGGCGCGATATCCACTGCGCGGCCGGCCCGCAGGCCTATCTGCTGGCGCTGATCCGCGCGGGTGCCGTGATGCGGCCGATGGGCGACAGCCGCTGCGCCAGCCTGGAGGACTGCCAGAAGCTGGCGGAGGAAGGGCTATGCATCCGCGCCTCCGCCTCGCTGGAGGCCGCGATGCCGGTGTTCGACCGCGCCGACGTGCCCTATCTCCCTGTGATGATGGCGGAAAACGGCACCGAGGAGATTATCGGCGCGCTTTACCACGTGGATGCGCTGAAGGCTTATAACCGCGCCCTTGCCGCCACGGCTGCCGAGGAACATAGGTAAGACGCACGAAAGACCAGCCAGCGCCTGCGGACCCGGGGTTTCACTTGCAGGGCAGGGCGCTGCGCCCTGTGGTCCGGAATGCGCCAGGGGGAAATTGGCCCGGATCTTCCCCGCATCTGTGAGAAATCCGCTACAGGTAAATAGAAAGTTAAGATTTGCATTGCCCAGCGGCTGAGCCTTCTACAACACTGCAACCATAACATAGCAAGACTTACTCACTTCGGTAGGAAACTCATGCGCAAATTCGAAATCGGCCCGCAAGAGGCTGGTGCGAAAAATAAGGCGAGCGAGCGGGAAAATGAACGGGCGGCCCTGGAGGCGGTGATCAACTATGCGATCCAGTGTGCCCGGGAAACGGATATCCTTGGCGCAGGCGATGCGCTGGAGGAAGCCAGGCTGAATCTGAGCCGCGCCATTCTCACCTAGCCCTTATCTTTCGCAACCCCGCCGTATCGGCCTCCGCCCCCAGGGGGCAGAGGCGCTGCTGTGCTGCTGCGGCAGCCGTTGGCTTGCCGCAGGGCGCGCCGCACCAGGCTCCGCCGCCTCCGCACCGCTATCTAACCCCTGGCGGAGCGCCGGCACCAAAACACCGGCGCCAGGGCGCCGGTGCGAGCCGGATTGCAATCTGCATCCTGAAACCTGAAACAGGAACCGCACGCTGGCGGCGGCGCAGGGCCGCCGCAGCCGGGCAGGCGGGTCAGACCTGTTCGACCTTGACGGAGTCGCTCAGCACAAACGCTAGATGGCCCTTGATCTCTGCTGCATCCTCCTTGGGGTTCTCATAGCTCCAGGCCGCGTTTTCGGTGACCGAGGATTTGTTGGCGATCGAGAAGTAGCTGGCCTCGCCCTTGTGCTCGCACCGGGTGGTTTTGCTGGTGCGGTCCAGGAACGCCATGGCAATGTCGTCGCGCGGGAAATAGATGACCGGATCCAGACCGCCCTCCGACAGCTCCAGCGCATTGGAAGTTTCGCCCAATACGGCGCCGCCGGAACGGACGACCCAGGTGCCTTCGGCCTTACGGATACGGATATTTGTCATGCGTGATTTCCCACTTTCTTCATTCGTGTCATCTTTTGTTCAGTCTATGTAACAGCCGGGTGTCAGACCCGGGTCACAAAGGCGCGGTTGCGGCATCAAGCCACGCCTGCGCGGCGGGGCTGAGCTGCGGTCCGATCTTTGCTGCAACCTCCCGGTGATAGCTGTCGAGCCAGTCTTTCTCGTCCGCTGTCAGCAGGGAGGCATCCACCAGCCGCCGGTCTACCGGGGCAAAGGTGAGCGTGCGCCAGCACAGCATGTCGCGCTCCGGGTCGCTGGTGTCAAGGGCCGGGGCCTGCTCAGCCACCAGAAGGTTCTCGATGCGGATGCCAAAGGCGCCTTCGCGGTAGTATCCCGGCTCGTTGGACAGGATCATGCCCGGTTCCAGCGGCACATGGCTGGTGCGGGCCAGCCGCTGCGGCCCTTCGTGGACGCTCAGATAGGCGCCGACGCCGTGGCCGAGGCCGTGGTTGAAGTCCTGCCCGGCCAGCCACAGCGGCATCCGCCCGATGCACTCGATATCGCGGCCCGCCAGCCCCTTGGGCCAGCGCAGCCGGGACATCGCGATCATGCCCTGCAGCACGCGGGTATAGGCGGCGCGCTCTTCCCCGCCGGGGGTGCCGATGGCAATGGTGCGGGTGATGTCGGTGGTACCGTCCAGATACTGGCCGCCGCTGTCCAGCACCAGGAGGTGGCCGTCCTCCAGCCGGGTGTTGGTCTCTTCGGTCACGCGGTAGTGCATGACGGCGCCGTTTTCGCCGGTGCCTGCGATGGTTTCAAAGCTGATGTCGCGCAGGGCGGGGTCCTCGCGGCGCAAGCTTTCCAGCTTCTTCACCACGTCAATCTCGGTGAGGGTGCCGGGCGCCTGCGCGTCGAGCCAGGCCAGCATCTCCACAATCGCGGCGCCGTCGCGCAGGTGGGCTGCGGCGCTGCCTGCGATCTCGGCGGCGTTCTTGCGCGCCTTGGGCAGGGCGCAGGGGTCGCCCGCCGCCACCAGCCGCTCGCCAAGCGCATCGGCCACGATCTGCGGCAGGGTGCCGGTGTCTGCGGCGGCAGAGCCGTTGAGGGAGGACGCGGCCTTGAGGAAGTCTTCAGGCGGATGCACGGTGACGGAGCTGTCGAAATGGCCCTGCAAGCCGTCCAGCTTCTCTGCCGCCATGAACAGGTCCACCCGCGCGTCGCTGTGCAGGATGGCAAACCCATGCGCCACCGGGTTGCGCGCCACATCGCTGCCGCGGATGTTCAACAGCCACATGATGCTGTCGGGCAGGGTGATCACTGCCGCCGCCTGGCCGGCCGCGCGCAGGTCCTTGGCGAGGCGCGCGCATTTGTCTGCGCTGCTTTTGCCTGCATAATCCAACGGGTGCGCGGCCACCGGGTTCATCGGCGGCGCGGGCTGGTCCTGCCATATCCGGTCCACCAGGTTTTCGCTTTGCGCCAGGGTGATGCCGCTGCCCTTCAGCGCTTTCGTGAGGGATGTGATCTGCCCGGCCGCATGCAGCCAGGGGTCGAAACCGACCTTGCCGCCATTGGGGAGCTGTTCCTTCAGCCAGTCCGCCAGCTGCACCTCGGGCCAGGGCACGGGGGTGTAGTCCGCCGCCACCTGGCGTTTCACCTGGGTGCGGTAGCGCCCGTCGATGAAGACGCCGGCACTGTCCTGCAGCACGGCGCAAAACCCGGCCGAGCCGGTGAAACCGGTGAGCCAGCTGAGGCGCTCATCATGGGGCGCCACATATTCGCCCTGATGGGCATCGGCGCGGGGCACCAGAAAGCCGTCCAGGCCTTCCGCCGCCAGTTCCTTGCGCAGGGCGGCCAGCCGGGGCGGGCCCTGTTCCGGGCGGGCGGTCACATCGAAGGTCTGATACATCGGCGTCTCTCCAGCTGAAGGGCAGGGCGGCACGCGGCAGGGGATCCCGGCCGCCGTGATAGGGAAAAGGCGCGGCCAGGGCGCGCGCCTTTGTTGTCCCAGATCACCTCTGTGCTGGCAAGGGCAGCGGCGGCGGGAAACCACCGGATCTGACGGAACAGGACCGGCGGCGGCTCCCGCCCGGCCATGAGGGCATCCAGAATGCCCTTTGGCCCGTTGGGCCAAGCGCCGGATGCCAGCGGCATCCGGCGCCGCCGCGCGCGTCAGCGCGCGGCCGTGCCCAAGGCTGAGGACGGCATCTTTGATGCAGACCGACGGCGCGGGAGTGCCCCCTCGCCGGTTGCGCTGCGAGGTCAGCTGGCGCGCTTGATGCCCATCACCCGGGCGCGGGCGCGCGGGTCGCTGTCGAACAGGGCGGCCAATTGCTCGGTCATCGCACCGGCCAGCTGCTCCACATCGGTGATCGTCACCGCGCGCTCGTAATAGCGGGTCACGTCGTGGCCGATGCCGATCGCCAGCAGCTCCACCTGTTTTTTCTTCTCCACCATGGCAATCACGTCGCGCAGGTGTTTCTCCAAGTAGTTCGCCGGGTTCACCGACAGCGTCGAATCGTCAACCGGGGCACCGTCGGAGATCACCATCAGGATCTTGCGCGCTTCGGGCCGGTGCATCATCCGCCGGTGCGCCCATTCCAGCGCCTCGCCGTCGATGTTTTCCTTCAAGAGGCCCTCTTTCATCATCAGGCCGAGATTGGTGCGGGTGCGGCGCATCGGGGCATCCGCACCCTTGTAGATGATGTGGCGCAGGTCGTTGAGGCGTCCGGGCTGCTGCGGCCGGCCCTCGTTCAGCCAGGCCTCTCGGGCCAGGCCGCCCTTCCAGGCGCGGGTGGTGAAGCCGAGGATCTCGACCTTCACGTTGCAGCGCTCCAGCGTCCGGGCCAGCACGTCAGCGCAGATCGCGGCGATGGAGATCGGGCGGCCGCGCATCGAGCCGGAGTTGTCCAGGAGGAGCGTCACCACGGTGTCGCGGAATTCGGTGTCCTTTTCGACTTTGAACGAAAGCGGCGTCGTCGGGTTGGCGACCACGCGGGCGAGGCGGCCCGCGTCCAGGATGCCTTCCTCGCGGTCGAACTCCCAAGAGCGGTTCTGCTGCGCCTGCAGGCGGCGCTGCAGCTTGTTGGCCAGCCGGCTCACCGCGCCCTTCAAGGGCTCCAGCTGCTGGTCGAGATAGGCGCGCAGGCGCTCCAGCTCGGCCGGTTCTGCCAGATCCTCAGCGTTGATTTCCTCGTCATGGGCGTCCTGGAACACCTTGTAGTCTGGATCGGCCTCGGAGACCGGCGGCGGGGCAGGCGGCTCCAGCGGCGCCTCGCCGTCGGGCATCTCGGTGTCCTCGGCCAGTTCCTCGTCGGCCATCTCGTCCATCGAGACCTGGGCCTGGCTCTCGTCCTGCTGCTGCTCCTGGCTCTGCTCGGGGGACGCGTCGGCCTGCTCCTCGTCGGAGTCATCCTGGCCGGTGCTGTCCGGATCCTGCTGCTCCTCGGCGTTCTCCTCGGCCTCGTCGCCCGCGTCGTCGTCCATATCGTCCGGGTCATCGCCGAGCTGGTCGCCATAGCCGAGGTCAGAGATCACCTGCCGCGCCAGTTTCGCAAAGGCAGCCTGATCCGCGATGGTCTCGTCCAGGTTCTCCAGCGTGCCGCCGGCTTGGGATTCGATGAACCCGCGCCACAGCTCCATGATGTTGGCAGCGCCTTCGGGCAGCGGACGGCCGGTGGCCAGATGCCGGATCAGATAGCCGGCAGAGGCGGCCAGCGGTGCCTCGGAGGAGGATTTCATCTGGTCATAGCCGCGCCGGATCGATTCGTTGCGGATCTTGACGTCGATGTTCGACGCGGTGCCGGGCATATGCCGCGCGCCCATCGCCTCGCAGCGGGCGGTTTCCATTGCCTCATAGAGATCGCGGGCCATTTCGCCCTGCGGCACGTATTTCGCGTGGGTGGCGTCGTCGTGGAACTTGTGGCGCAGCGCCAGTGCATCCGCGGTGCCGCGGGCCAGCAGCACCTCCTCGCGGCTCATCCGGCGGGAGACCTGCGGCAGCCGCATCGAGTCGCCCGACAGCCCCGAGGGGTCGACCGTGTAGGTGACGGTCAGCTCCGGGTCGTTGGCCATGACCTTGGTGGCCTCAGTCAGCGCCTTCTTGAACGGATCGGCGGGGTTGTCGTTGGGCTTTTTCATTTCGTCATCGCCACTTCATCAAGGCTGCAGCGTCCGGCCGCGAGATCGGCCAGGACCGACACATGCACATCCAGCGCGTCAATTACGGTATAACCTGGGTCCTGATTGTCAAAGGCCAGGTTCAGGTCGGTGCCCGCCAGGACAATTGCCTCCGCACCCAATTCGTCAACCATCCGCCGCCCGGCATCGAGCATCTGGCTCCGCTGGCCGGCGGTGCAGCTGCCGGAGACCGCCATGTCCTGGTAGGTCTGCCCCAGGGTGTCGATCTCTTCGTCCAGCGCTACGGCGCTGGTCTGGTGCAGCTGGCCGTAAACACGGGTCCGCATCACCACGCGGGTGCCCAGCAGGCCAACCCGGCGGATCCCTTGCGCCGCGAAATAGTCATCCAGCGGTGCAACGCCCGAAATCACCGGCAGGGACGAGAGCGCATTCATCTCTTCAACGCAGTAATGCGCCCCCAGCGAGGTCAGCGCCACGCAATCGCAGCCGGCGCCTTTCAGGCTGTCGATCTGGCGGGCAAAGATCTCTGCCTGCAGGGCACGTTCATCGGCCAGGTTGTTGCGGATCAGGGTCTGTATGTCACCGTGGCTGATGGTGAGATCCAGCTTGCCGCCCAGCCGGTCCACCGCAGCGGTCAGCCGCTGGTAGTAGACGATGGTGGCCGCAACGCCGATCCCGCCAATCAAGCCAATGTGCATACGGTTCGTCCTGTCTGCTTACCCCAGGCTCACGCTTGCGGCGCTTTCCGGCAGCTCTTCGTCAAAGCAGCGCTGGTAGAACTCGGCCACGGTCTGGCGCTCCAGCTCGTCGCATTTGTTCAGGAACGACAGGCGGAAGGCATAGCCCACGTCGCGGAAGATCTCGGCGTTCTGGGCCCAGTTGATCACCGTCCTCGGCGACATCACGGTGCTGAGGTCGCCGTTCATGAAGGCGGTGCGGGTCAGGTCGGCAACGGTTACCATCTGGCTGATCGTCTTGCGGCCCTTCTCGGTGTTGTAATGCGGCGCCTTGGACAGAACGATGGCGCTTTCGGCGTCATGGCTTAGGTAGTTCAGCGTCGAGACCAGCGACCAGCGGTCCATCTGGGCCTGGTTGATCTGCTGGGTGCCGTGGTACAGCCCGGTGGTGTCGCCCAGGCCAACGGTGTTGGCGGTGGCAAACAGGCGGAAGAACGGGTTCGGGGTGATGATCTCGTTCTGGTCCAGGAGCGTCAGCTTGCCGTCATGCTCCAGAACGCGCTGGATCACGAACATCACGTCGGCGCGGCCCGCGTCGTATTCGTCGAACACGATGGCAACCGGGTTGCGCAGCGCCCAGGGCAGGATGCCCTCGTGGAATTCAGTGACCTGCTTGCCGTCGCGCAGCTTGATCGCGTCCTTGCCGATCAGGTCGATCCGGGAGATATGGCTGTCGAGGTTCACACGCACCGAGGGCCAGTTGAGGCGGGCGGCGACCTGTTCGATGTGGGTCGATTTGCCGGTGCCGTGGTAGCCCTGGATCATCACCCGGCGGTTGTGGCTGAAGCCCGCCAGAATGGCCAGCGTGGTTTCCGGGTCGAACTTGTAGGTCGGGTCCAGCGCCGGCACCCGGTCGGAGCCGTCGGCAAAGCCCTTGACCGTCATATCCGTGTCGATCCCGAACACATCGCGCACCGAAATTGCTTCGGTCGGTTTCGCATTCATGTCCACAAAGCCGTCGGTCATCCCAGTCGATCCTTATCTCGCTTCCCTGCCATCAGGGTCCAATCCGCGGGATTGGTGCCCGATCTGGCGCGCGAGGGCAAGGGGAACTATGGCAGGAAGCCAGCTGACGCCGCGATTGCAGCGGAACTGGACGGACGGTTGAGGCGGCCTCACGCACAGCGCCCCCGGCCGGGCAGCAGGGGGCGCGTTTTGCCGGCGACCGCGACGCTTGGGGGGATAGGCTGCGGCCGGCACATCTTTGCCTAACCGGTGACGGCGGGCCGGGTCAAAGAAATAAAAAGTCTATCATTAGCTTTCGGCAAAAGACCGCCCATCGCCTGCGGCGCCGGGCGGCCTGCGCTGCCGGCGTCAGCGGGCCCGGGACAGGATCCGGGCGGGATCAGGCAGCCAGGGGCTGCTGGGGCAGCTCCAGACCGGTCAGAAGGCCGATCTCGCGGCGCAGGCTGCCGCCCAGATGCTCCGGCTTGGCATAAGCCAGGCAGATCTTGTCGAAAGCGCGAAAACGGATCGGCACCGCCCCTGCGGCTTTCGCCGCCGTAAACAGACCGCTCGACCGGGCCGCGCTGGCGGTGGCCTGGGTCACCGCTTCGGGGCCTTCCAGAATGATCTGCAGCGTGCCGCCGCAGCGGATCATCATGCCGGTGGCCCCGCCCTTTTGCATCGCCGGGCGGTTCTGGCTGATGAACCGGGCGATCTGCTGATGGGTGGTGCCGGGGGCGAGCTTGGCGGTGATGACGAGGCGGTGCATGGGCGGTCTCCTGTAAATTGGCGGCAGCTGTGAGGGCCGGGTGCGCTGAGGTTTCGATAAATTCAATCTAAACGAGAGAACCGGAATTTGCGCGCCAGCAAAGGTATAGAATTGCCGCCCGGCAGGCGGCAGAAGCGCGCCCGCCTATCCTTTGGGATACCCGCCTGGACCTTGTAGGGGGGACGAGGGCTGCACCGGGCGCTGGACACCGGCCCCAGGACAATCTGCCTCAGGAGGATCTCGCCTGGGAGGATCTCTCCCAGGACAAAGTAAAAGAGCGGCCCCAAGGCCGCCCTTTGCGCATCACTGCTTTGCCGGGCTTACTTGAAGCTGCGGCTGTCCTTGATCTGATCCCAGGCCCACATGACCTCCTGCAGCTGCTCCTCCTGGCTGCGGTCGCCGCCGTTGATGTCCGGGTGCAGCACCTTGATCAGCTTCTTGTAGGCCTTGCGGATATCGGCCTTGGTCCAGTCGTCCCTGGCCTCCAGGATCTCGATGGCACGGCGCTCGGTGGGCGGCAGGCGGCGGCCCGTCTTGGCGCCGCGGCCCGGGTTCTGGGTGGCATTGGCACCCAGAACCTGATGCGGGTCCTCGATGCCCAGCCGCGCCCACGCGCGGGCCTCAGGGTCGCCCATCGGCTTGGTCTGGCGCTCCCAGACCTTGTCCTTGGAGCGCTGCGCATTCAGCTCCGCTTCGGTGGTGCCCTCAAAGAAGTTCCACTTGTTGTTGTACTCGCGCACGTGCTCCTGGCAGAACCAGAAGTAGTCATCCAGCACGTCGGGCGCCTTGGGCGCGCGGAACTTGCCGGCTTCCTCGCAGCCATCCTTGTCGCAGACGCGTACGGAGGTCTCCGACGCACCGGTAGCGGCCCGCCGCCCGCGCGGGTTCTTCTTCTTGGCAGAGCGGATGGACATATCGAAGCCAAAGGGATCGGATTTGGTCATGGGGCGCACCTTCTAGACGCTTCTGTTCGACTCGGAGGCAGCAGTTTAGTCTAAGGGGCGCCAGATTGAAGGGGGCGCGCCGAAAAATTTATGGGGATGAGCGGAAAATGAACGTGAAGCAGGAAATGGAAGCGGCCTTGCAGGCGGCCTTTGCACCGAGCGCGCTGGAGGTGGTCAACGAAAGCCACAAGCACGCGGGCCATGCGGGCGATGACGGCTCCGGAGAGAGCCATTTTGCGGTGCGGATCCGGTCGGAGGCGTTCGGCGGCATGAGCCGGGTGGCCCAGCACCGCGCCGTTCACAAGGCGCTGGGCGGGATCGTGCCGCGCATCCACGCGCTGGCGCTGGATACCGGCGTCTGATCCCGAAGGGGGAGGATCAGTCCTCCCCGTCGCCCTTCTGCGCGGCCCGGTTCTTCAGTGCGGCGGTCACGCCGGACACCGGGCTGAGCTCTTCGACGCCGTCATCGGCCTGCATCCTGGCGGCTCCGGCGCCCGGAACCGGCGTGGCGCCGCCGGGAGCTTCGGGGTCGCCTGCGGTGGCAGTCAGCGGCGGTTCGCTGTGGCGGAACTCCACGGTGGTGGCGGCCTGGGCCGGAGCCTGCGCGGTTTCCGGCTGCTCCGCAGCAAGCACGCGGCGGAACACCAGGACGTTGCGCCAGTTCGTGGTGGAGCCGGTCAGCCCGGAGCGCTCCTCGCTCGGCAGCAGCTCCGCGCGCTGAAACTCCCAGCCCTCGGCCGCCATCTCGTTCAGCAGGATCTCGATCGAATTGGCAAAGCGCGCCTCGGGTGTCTTCACCCCCTTCGCCTTGGTGCCCTTGGCAGGGGCGGGCACCACCTTGTACTCAAATGCTTGCATGAACGTCTCCTGTTTCGGCCTGCAGCTTTAGCGGAAAGGCGGGAGCGGTCAAGGGCCGGAGCGGCTGCGAAGGCCCGGCGCTTCGCCGTTCTCCGGCGCGGAAAACGGCCCGGAAATCACATGCTTTCCGAGCCGGAGTTTTCGCAAAATTCCGGGTCCGTCTGCCGGTTCAGCCCTCCGCCGCGGCCATCTGCACCAGCGTCAGGCAGACTTCGGTGGCCTTGGCCATGTCCTGCACCGAGATCCATTCCAGCGGCCCGTGCACGTTCTGCATGCCGGTGAAGATGTTGGGCGTGGGCACCCCCAGTTCGGTCAGCCGCGAGCCGTCGGTGCCGCCGCGGATCGGGGTGGTGATAGGGGGGATCCCATGCGCGCGGCACGCGGCCAGTGCCAGCTCCACCGGGGTCATGTCGTTTTCCAGCCAGTAGCGCATGTTGCGGTACTGCGGGTAAATCTCGCAAGTGATCTCCGCCCGCGGTTCCGTGGCCTGCACCGCCTCGCAGACCTTGCGCAGCAGATCGCCCTTGGCCGCCAGCCCGTCCAGTTCAAAGTCGCGCAGGATCAGCTTGATTTCCATCTCAGAGGAGCCGCCGTTCATATCGGTGATATGGATGAACCCTTCGCGCCCGTCCGTGGTTTCCGGCGTCATCGTGGCCTGCGGCAGCGTCTGCACGATCTTTGCCGCCAGATGCGCGGCGTTCACCAGCTTTTCCTTGGCCCAGCCGGGGTGGATCGAGACGCCCTTGATGCGCACCACCGCGCGGTCGGCAGAGAAGCTCTCATAGACGATCTCGCCCGCGTCGCCGCCGTCCAGCGTATAGGCGAAGGCCACGCCCAGATCCTTGGGCAGCTGCTCGCCCACACCGCGCCCGATCTCCTCGTCCGGGGTGAAGGCGAGGCGGATATGCGGGTGTTTGATGTCCGGATTGGCCAGCAGATGCCGGGCCAGCGTCATCACGATGGCCACGCCCGCCTTGTCATCCGCGCCCAGGAGGGTGAGGCCCGAGGCGGTGATCAGGTCGTCGCCCTGTTTGGAAGCAAGGTAGGCGGATTTTTCCGGCGACAGCACCAGCGCGGGGTTGTCGGGGAAAGTGACGTCAGAGCCATCGTAGCTCTTGATCACCCGCGGCTTCACACCGCTCGCGTTGAACTGCGGGGCGGTGTCGACATGGGCAAGGAAGCCAATCGCCGGCCCCGGTGCGGTGGCGGGAACGGTCGCCAGAACCACGCCGTAGTCTGTCAGCTGCACATCCTGCGCGCCGATCTCCTGCAGCTCCGCCACCAGCAGGTTCAGCATATCGAACTGGATTTCGGTGCTGGGGGTCGCGGCTGAGGTCTCGTCGCTCTGGCTGTCGATGGCGGCGTAGCGGACCAGACGGTCCTCGAGTTCCTGGTCGAAAATGCGGGTCATGGGGCCTCCGGGATTTTGGCAGGAGGAAACCCGCTGGCGCGGGGAAGGTCAAGCGGCGGCACATTTGACGGGGGAGTGAGGCGGTTTGAGACAGCGCGAAGGGCAGCGCCTGACCGCGGGTGGGGGCGAAGCCCCCGCCCATGGGGGCGGTCGGGGGCTGCCCGGCGTGCCGCCAGGAGGAAGATTAGAAAGGACAGCACCCGGTGCATAGGGGGTGCACAAGGGGTGCACGCATGGCACCCCCGATAACGGCAAGAAGAAGGGCGCCGCGAGGGGCGCCCTTTAAAATTCCGTTTCCTGCCGGGCTCAGCCGCCCAGTTTCTTGGCGACCAGCTCGTTCACCGCCTTGGGGTTGGCCTTGCCGCCGGTGGCTTTCATCACCTGGCCGACAAACCAGCCTGCCAGTTTCGGGTTCACCTTGGCCTTCTCCACCTGCGCCGGGTTGGCGGCGATAATCTCGTCCAGGGCGGTCTCGATAGCGCCGGTATCCGTCACCTGCTTCATGCCGCGTTCCTCGACGATCTGCGCCGGGTCGCCGCCCTCGGAATAGACGATCTCGAACAGGTCCTTGGCGATCTTGCCGGAGATTGCGTCCGAGGCGATCAGGTCGATGATGCCGCCCAGCTGTGCAGGCGAAACCGGGGATTCGGTGATCGTGTGGTCTTCTTTCTTCAGACGGCCGAACAGCTCGTTGATGACCCAGTTGGCAGCCAGCTTGCCGCTGCGGCCCTTGGCGGTTTCCTCGAAGAAGGCGGCCGATTCCACATCTGCGGTCAGCACCGAAGCGTCATAGTCGGAGAGGCCGAAGTCGTTGATGAAACGCGCTTTCTTCTCGTCCGGCAGTTCCGGCAGACTGGCGGCGATTCCGTCCACCCAGTCCTGCTCGATTTCCAGCGGCAGCAGGTCCGGGTCGGGGAAATAGCGGTAGTCATGCGCCTCTTCCTTGGAGCGCATGGAGCGGGTCTCGCCCTTGTCCGGGTCATACAGGCGGGTTTCCTGCATGATCTCGCCGCCGCTTTCCAGAATTGCGATCTGGCGGCGCGCCTCGACCTCGATGGCCTGCTGGATGAAGCGCATGGAGTTCATGTTCTTGATCTCGCAGCGGGTGCCGAGGTGGCTGAAGTCCTGGGTTTCCTGGTACTTCTCGTACTGGCCGGGCAGGCAGACCGAGACGTTCACGTCGGCGCGCAGGTTGCCGTTCTGCATGTTGCCGTCGCAGGTGCCGAGATACTGCATGATCTGGCGCAGCTTGGCGATATAGGCCGCCGCTTCTTCCGGGCCGCGGATGTCGGGGCGGGAGACGATCTCCATCAGGCAGACGCCGGTCCGGTTCAGGTCGACGAAGGACATGTTGGGATCCATGTCGTGGATCGACTTGCCCGCGTCCTGCTCCATGTGGATGCGTTCGATCCGCACGGTGCGCGCGGTGCCGTCGCCCAGTTCCACCAGCACTTCGCCTTCGCCCACGATGGGGTGATACAGCTGCGAAATCTGGTAGCCCTGCGGCAGGTCGGGATAGAAGTAGTTCTTGCGGTCAAAGGCCGACCACAGGTTGATATCGGCCTTCAGGCCCAGGCCGGTGCGCACCGCCTGCTCGACGCAGTACTCGTTGATTACCGGCAGCATGCCGGGCATCGCCGCGTCCACAAAGGCTACGTTGGAGTTCGGCTCGGCACCGAACTTGGTGGAGGCGCCGGAGAACAGCTTGGCATTTGAGCTGACCTGGGCATGCACCTCCATGCCGATGACCAGTTCCCAGTCATGCTTGGCGCCCGCGATCACTTTGGGCTTGGGGAGTTCATATGTCAGGTCGAGCATGGTTTTCCGCCGTATCCGAATGTCAGTTGCAGTGACATGGTGCGATATTTCATCGCCACAATATCATTTTCAGTTGCACAGCGTTCTAGGCCCGGCGGCGCGCAGGGGCAAGAGGGCAGGTGGCGCGGATAACTCTGAGCGGTGCCGATACTTCTTGTTTTGCACGGGCTGCAAGCCCGGGCAGCGCCCGTCCGTCCCCATGGGCGGGCGTTTTGCTTCCGCCCGCGGACGGGCGCTGCCGTTCGCAATGGTTCGCCTGTGCCTGATTCAGCCTCTTGGCGGGGTGCATCAGGAGGGCTAGAACTGGCAGCCCGAACAGACTTTCAGGAGGCCGCCTTGGACACATCCGCCCGCATCAGCCAGACCATTGCCACGGAAATCGGCGCCGCTGCCAAGCAGGTGAGCGCTGCGGTGGCGCTGCTGGATGAAGGCGCCACCGTGCCCTTCGTCGCGCGCTACCGCAAGGAGGCGACGGGCGGGCTGGATGACACCCAGCTGCGCACCCTGGCGGAGCGTCTGGACTACCTGCGCGAGCTGGAAAAGCGTCGGGCGGCCATCCTCGAGTCGATCAAAGGTCAGGACAAGCTGACCGACGATCTGGCTGCGTCGATTGCCAAGGCGGAGACCAAGGCGCAGCTGGAGGATATCTATCTGCCTTACAAGCCCAAGCGGCGCACCAAGGCGATGATCGCCCGGGAAAACGGGCTGGAGCCGCTGGCGGATGCCATTCTGGACAATCGCAGCGCCGATCCCGAGAAACTGGCCGAAGGATATTTGACCGAGGCGGTGGCCACGGTGAAGGACGCGCTGAACGGCGCGCGGGATATCCTGACCGAGCGGCTGATCGAGAATGCGACCCTTTTGGGCAGGCTGCGGGAGTTCCTGCAGAAGGAGGCGGTGCTGTCTGCCAAGGTGGTCGAGGGCAAGGAGCAGAAGGGCGCCAAGTTCTCTGATTACTTCGACCATTCCGAGCGCTGGGCGGATGTGCCCTCGCACCGGGCGCTGGCGATGCTGCGCGGCTCCAACGAAGGCGTGCTGACGCTGGACGTGGGGCCGGAGCCGGAAGAGGGCGTGGCGCGCGCAGAGGCGATGGTGGCGGCCGTGCTGGGCGCGGGCGGCAACGGGCCGGGCGACGTGTGGCTGCGCAAGGTGGCTGGCTGGTGCTGGCGGGTGAAGCTGTCGCTCTCGATGATGCTGGAGCTGATGGGCGACCTGCGGGCCCGCGCGCAGGAAGATGCCATTCAGGTCTTTGCCCGCAACCTCAAGGACCTGCTGTTCGCAGCTCCGGCCGGTGCGCGGCCGACCCTCGGGCTGGACCCGGGCATTCGCACCGGCGTCAAGGCGGCGGTGGTTGATGCGACGGGCAAACTGGTGGCCACAGAGACCCTGTACCCGTTCCAGCCGAAGAACGATCTGCACGGCGCGCAGGTGTCGATCGTGAAACTGATCGCCGAACACGGCGTCGAGCTGATCGCCATCGGCAACGGCACCGCCAGCCGCGAGACCGAGCGGATGGTGGCGGAGGTGCTGCAACACCTGCCGGCCAAGATCAAGGCGCCGACCAAGGTGGTGGTGAGCGAGGCCGGCGCCTCGGTCTATTCCGCGTCTGAGCTGGCGGCGCGGGAGTTTCCGGATCTGGACGTATCCCTGCGCGGGGCCGTGTCGATTGCGCGCCGCCTGCAGGACCCGCTGGCGGAGCTGGTGAAAATCGAACCCAAGAGCATCGGCGTCGGCCAGTACCAGCACGATGTGGACCAGCACAAACTGTCGAAATCGCTGGAGGCGGTGATCGAGGATGTGGTGAACGCGGTGGGAGTGGACCTCAACATGGCCTCGGCGCCGCTCTTGTCCCATGTCTCGGGCCTTGGCCCTGGCCTGGCGGAGGCGATTGTGGCGCATCGGGATGTGAACGGGGCGTTTGCCTCGCGCAAGGAACTGCTGAAAGTGGCGCGGCTGGGTCCCAAGGCATTTGAGCAATGCGCGGGCTTCCTGCGCATCCGCGACGGAAAAGAGCCGCTGGATGCGTCCTCTGTGCACCCCGAAAGCTATGATGTGGCGCGCAAGATCGTGGCCGCCTGCGGGCGCGATATCCGCCAGATCATGGGGGACGGCGCGGCGCTGAGGCCCTTGCGGGCCGAGGATTTCGTGGGCGGTGGCGTCGGTCTGCCCACCGTGCGCGACATTTTCCAGGAGCTGGAAAAGCCGGGCCGCGACCCGCGCCCGTCCTTCGTGACGGCGTCCTTCAAGGACGGGGTGGAAGAGATCACCGACCTGAAACCCGGCATGGTCCTGGAGGGCACGGTGACCAATGTCGCGGCCTTTGGGGCGTTTGTGGACATCGGGGTGCATCAGGACGGGCTGGTGCATGTCAGCCAGTTGGCCGACCGGTTTGTGAAAGACCCGCATGAGGTGGTGAAGACCGGTCAGGTGGTCAAGGTCACCGTCACCGAGGTGGACGTGCCGCGCAAGCGGATCGGGCTGACCATGAAGAAGGACGGCGGCGCCTCTGCCAAGGAGGACCGCAATGCCCGCAGCCCGGCCAAAGGCGCAGGCCCGGGCCGCGGCGGCAAGCCTGGCAGCCCTCAGGGCGGCAAGGGCAAGATGTCTGCTGGCCCCAGGGGCGGCCAGGGCAAGGAGCAGGGCTCAGGCCAAAGTACAGGCGCGCTGGGCGCGGCCCTGATGGACGCCTTCAAGAAGAAATGACGAAACGGGGCTTCGGCCCCAATTCGATGAGGACAGGCCCGGGCTGGCCGTGTTCGCCGCAATGGTGCGATGAGCGCCCGCCCGGGCGGACGCGTGCCCGCCGCTGGCGCGACGGGCAGTGGCTGCCGCTGACGGCTAGTTTTTTTGGGGATGTGAAAGCTGCGGCCGCCGGATCAAGCGGGGCTGAACTCCAGCCCTTGTTCGGTAAAGGCAACCTTCTGGCCTCCTTCGATCTCCTCGCGGAACTGGGTGGCGATGGCCTGCAGCGCGCCAGCATGGCCGCGGGCGGCAAAGCGGCTGAGCGAGGTGATGCGGGCGCTGTTGTCGAAGCCTTCGGCGGCATGGGCCCAGACCAGCGGGTGCAGCTCCTTCAGGTGGTCGCGGATCAGCCAGCCGGCGGCGGCGGCGATCTTGAGGCGCGGCACATCGGCCTGAATATTGCGGCCCAAGTCCTTGCGCAGCGCAACCGTGCAATAGGCCGCCAGCAGGTTGATCATCTCCTGCGACGGGTCGGCCTGCACGATATCCCTGAGACCGTCGAGGAAAAACCGGGTGTCGACCCGGGCGCAGGCCTGATCGTCGATGGCGATGGCGTCGAAATAGACCCAGGTGTAGCCGCCTGCGCCCCAGGTCTGCGCGGTGCGCGCGGCGGTGCGGCGGGCCTCAAGCTCCAGCGCCGCATAAGAGCCGGACCAGCGCGGCAGCATCTGGGTGCCCAGCGTGCGCATGTGGCGGTGGTTGGCGGGGGCCAGGTCGATCAGCGCGGCAAAGGCATCCGCCACCGGCAGGGTGCCGCTGCTGCTGCGGGCAAACAGGGCGCATTGCGCTGCCTGGAGGAAGGGGCTGTCCCCGCTGTCCCCCTCAATAGGTTCCAGCAACGCCGCGGCGCGGTCGAAATGCGCGGCACAGCGGCGCTGGCTGGCAGCCGGGGCGGCGGGGGCGTTGCCGGGGCCGCGCCAGGCCCAGCCGATATCGATATGGGCCAGCGCCACCAGCGCCGTCAGATAGGGGTCGTGGCGGTGCTCGGCCCGCAGCGCTTCAAACGCCATCAGCCCGCGGATCAGGCTGCGGTTGCCGGTATCCTTCTGTTCAGAGAGGGCATGTTCGGTCGCGTTGACCACATCGGCGCGCGCGCCATAGGCGATAAGATCGGCCAGCGGCAGGCCGCAGCGGGCGGTGGCGCGGCTCTGGTCGGCCTCCCGGATTTCGAGCGAGAGGTCCTCCCAGCGTTCCTGGCGTGCCAGAAACTGGCCGCGGTTCTGGGCTTGCAGGCAGTCGGGATCGCCCTGGGCGCTGCGGATCGGGATGGACAGGCTGTCCGCCAGGCTCCGGTTCAGAAGCGTGTCGGAGGGGGCTGGGACTGGGACGGGCCGGATGCGGGCGGCAGGCCGGGTTTTGCGGGGCAGCAGACCTGAAATCCGGGACAGAAGTTCCCGTGCCTGCCGAGACTGTGTGATCATTTGTGCTTCCTGACGAGTGGCAGCTTATCGTTGCTGACAGTGTCGTCTGGCAATGGGGCGCAAAGATGGCGGCACTGAGGAACTTGACGTACTTCAGCGGTTTATTGCGCATCGCTGTCTGCAATTCGGGATTGTTTTCCCGGAGGTTTAACACAAGGCCTTCAGAACGCCGTAAAATGGTGCCGTTCGGTGCGCAATCCGCGCATTTGGAAGGCCGGGTCAGCCTCGGCGTGGGGCGGTGTCGCCTCCTGCGGCAGCCGGATCCGCTTGCCGCTGCGCAGGATCAGCGTGGCCCGCACCGAGAAGTCCCAGCGGGTGTCAAAACGCACCCGGTCGATCTCGCTCAGATCCGCTTCGCCAGTCAGGCCGCCGCTGAACCATTCGACCCTGTTCCGGGAAATCCTGAGACCTGCCAGCGGGTTGCGGATCAGGTCCACCACGGCGGGCAGAGCGGGCAGGGCCAGCAGGGCCACCAGCCACAGCGCCGCGTCCAGCACCAGCCACAGCACCACAAGCGCGGCCAGCCAGCCGCCTGTTGCCAGCATGGCGGTCTTTGACCGGCCCCGGCGGGAGAAGCTGTAGTCCTCCGCCGGGGCTGGCGTGTCGGGAGTGTCAGGCATCCAGGATCCGGGTGACCATCTCCGTGGTGTCGCGGCTCAGGCCGTCTGTGCCGGCAATCCGGGTCAGCTGGGCACGGATCAGCGACTGGCGGCCCGCGTCATAGCGCTTCCAGGTTTGGAAGGCGGCGCACATGCGGGCGGTGGTCTGCGGGTTCAGCTTGTCCAGCGCGATCAGGTTGTCCGCCAGCAGCTGATAGCCCTCGCCGCTGGCGTGGTGGAAGCCTGCGTGGTGGCCCGCCAGCGCGCCGAACACAGCGCGGAAGCGGTTGGGGTTCTTCATGCTGAACAGCGGATGCCTGGTGAGAGCCGCGGCGGTGGCGGCGGTTTTTTCTGGCGCGGCGCAGGCGATTTGCAGGGCAAACCATTTGTCCATCACCAGCCGGTCGTCCTGCCACTGGTTGAAGAAGGCCTGGCTTTGCGCCTCGCCATTCTCGGCCTTCAGCAGCGCGCCCAGGGCGGCGTACTGCTGGGTCATGTTGTCCGCGGCCTGATACTGGCGCGCGGCCTGTTCGCCGCCGTCCAGCCGGGTCAGCAGCGACAGGATGCGGCCATTGAGGGCCCGCTTGCCCGCACCCTCGGCGTCCGGCGCATAGGGGCCGTCGACCGTGGTGGCGGCATACAGCCGGGGCAGGCTGGTATCCAGCTGCTGCGCCAGGGTCTGGGTAAAGGTTTCTGCCGCGTCATAGATCTTCTGCGGGTCCGGGGTGTGGCCGCGGTCAAAGAGGGTCTGCGCAATATCCGACTGGCTGGGCGGCGTCAGCACCAGGGCGCGGAAGGCCGGGTCCTGTTCGTCGTCGCGCACCAGTTTCTCCAGCGCATCCAGATAGGCCGCATCGGGGGCGGCGCCGTCCAGCACCATCGCGACGCGGACCTCCTTGGCCAGCGCGTTGCCGGCCTCCCACCGGTTGAAGGGATCGGTATCATGGGCCAGCAAGAAGGCGCGTTCGGCGTTGGTGGTCTCGCGCTCCAGGATCACCGGGGCGGAGAATTCCCGCAGGATCGACGGCACAGGTTTGGAGGCGAGGCCTTGATAGGTGAAGCTTTGCTTGGCTTCCGTCAGCTCCAGCACTTCGGTGCCGCGCACTTCGTCGCCGTTGGGCGACAACAGGCCCACCGCCACCGGGATCACCCGCGGCGCCTTGTCCGGCTGGCCCGGGGTGGGCGGGGTCGATTGCTCGAACGTCAGGGTGTAGGTGCCATCGGCGTAATCCTCGGAGACTTTCAGGCGCGGGGTGCCCGCCTGACTGTACCACAGCTTGAACTGGCTGAGGCCGCGCCCGGTGGCATCCTCGAACACCTTCAGCCAGTCCTCGATCGTGCAGGCCTGGCCGTCGTGGCGCTCGAAATAGAGCTTCAGCGCCTTGTAATAGTTCTCATCGCCCACCAGCCGCTTCAGCATACCGATCACCTCGGCGCCCTTTTCATAGACGGTGGCGGTGTAGAAGTTGTTGATTTCCTGGAATTGTTCCGGGCGCGGCGGATGGGCGAGGGGGCCGTTGTCCTCCGGAAACTGGCGGGCGCGCAGCGCAATCACATCCTCAATCCGCTTCACCGGCTCCGAGCGCATGTCGGCGGTGAACTGGGCGTCGCGGAACACCGTCAGCCCTTCCTTCAGGCACAGCTGGAACCAGTCGCGGCAGGTGATGCGGTTGCCGGTCCAGTTGTGGAAATACTCATGGGCGATGATCGCCTCGATCCGTTCGAAATTGGCATCCGTGGACGTCTCGGGCGAGGCCAGAACGCAGGAGGAGTTGAAGATGTTCAGCCCCTTGTTCTCCATCGCGCCCATGTTGAAATCATCGACCGCCACGATGTTGAACAGGTCGAGGTCATATTCGAGGCCATAGACGTCCTCGTCCCATTTCATCGACTTCTTCAGCGCCTCCATGCCGAAGGCGCATTTGTGCTCGTCGCCCGGGCGGACCCAGATATTCAGCTCCACCTCCTTGCCCGATTTTGTGGTGAAGCTGCCGGGGTGGTTCACCAGATCGCCCGCCACCAGCGCAAACAGATAGGCTGGTTTCGGCCAGGGGTCATGCCATTCGGCCCAGCCCTCGCCCTGGCCCATGGGGTTGCCGTTCGACAGCATCACCGGCTCGTCGCCCTCGATCCGGACGGTGAAGGTAGACATTACGTCGGGGCGGTCCGGGTAATAGGTGATCTTGCGGAAGCCCTCGGCCTCGCACTGGGTGCAATACATGCGGTTCGACATGTAAAGCCCCTCCAGCGCGGTGTTGCCAGCCGGGTTGATCTCCACCTCGGCCTCCCAGGTGAAGGGGGCGCCGGGCACCTCGCATGTGAGGCCGCCCTCGACCAGCTCTGGCGTCACTTCCTGGCCGTCGATCTTGGCTGAGATCATCTTAAGCTCCTCACCGTGCAGGAAAAACGTCCTGTCCGCCGCATCCGGTTTGGGCGCGAAGCGGATCCGGCTGATAACGCGGGTGGTTTCCGGCGCCAGGCGGAAAGTCAGGTGAACGCTTTCTGCGCCATACCCGAACGGCGTGTAATCCTTCAGGTAAAAGGTCTTGGGGGCGGTGGCGGGGCTTGCATCTTTCACGGCGGAACCTCGTGTTTTATGGAACCGGAGCGGGGGCCGGCACGTAGTTACCATAGTCGTAGGCAACACCGGGCGGAGCGGCAAGCCGTCCTGCGCCTCAATTTGTATTGGAGAGGAGTTCAGCCATGTCCGCACCGGATACCAACGTCGACCGTCAGACAGAAAAGCACAAACCGTCGCTGCTGGGGATCGGCGCCGTGGTGGTGTTTGCGCTGGTTGCGCTGGGGCTGTTCCTGCTGATGGTCTTTGACCGCGGCGGCGAGCAGGACAAGGTGGAAGCGCCGGCTTCCGCCGCCGAGGTTCAGGCCGTGATCGACGGGACCGCCGACTGACCGGCGGACCGGCAAAGCATGTTTCCGGGGCGTGCAGGGCAACCTGTGCGCCCTTGTGCCGTTTGGGGACGCGCGATGCCGCTGCATTTTCGGAAATCCTATTGGCACTTTCTTGAAAATCAAGAAATTGCGTTTGGTTTCACCGGGAGGCTGTTTTGTTGCTGATCGGAAACTTCTGCCCTAACTAGGTAACAGCATACAGTGGTGTACCGCCGGAAGGAGCAAGTCATGAGCCGGGTCGAGAAACAGGGAATTCAGGTTGCGCCAGAACTGGCGGATTTCATTGAGAAACAGGCGCTGCCCGGCACCGGTGTCGAGGCCGAGGCGTTCTGGAAAGGCCTGGCGGAGCTGGTCAACGGCTTCGGGCCGGAAAACCGAGCGCTGCTGGCCAAGCGCGAGGACATCCAGGCCAGGATCGACGCCTGGCACATCGCCAACCGGGAAAAGCCGCATGATCACGAAGCCTACAAGGCGTTCCTTGCGGAGATCGGCTACCTGCTGCCGGAGGGCGGCGATTTCGAGATCGAAACGCAGAATGTCGACCCCGAGATCGCATCGGTGCCCGGACCGCAGCTGGTGGTGCCGATCACCAATGCCCGCTATGCGCTGAACGCGGCGAACGCGCGCTGGGGCAGCCTGTATGATGCCTTCTATGGCACCGATGCCATGGGCACGCCTGCCCCCAAGGGCGGTTATGACAAGGGCCGCGGCGCACGGGTCGTTACGCGGGCGCGAGTGTTCCTGGATGAGGCCTTTCCGATTGACGGCGCCAGCCACGGCGATGTCCGCCGCTATTACGTGCAGGACGGCCAGTTGCTGATCGACGATCTCCCGTTGTCGCAGCCGGAGAAATTCGCAGGCTACCGCGGCAACCCCAAGGCGCCGGAATCCGTACTGCTGCGCAACAATGGCTTGCATGTGGAGCTGGTCTTTGATCGCGCCCATGCGATTGGCGCGCGCGATCAGGCGGGCCTTGCAGATGTGCGGCTGGAAAGCGCGATGTCGGCGATCATGGACTGCGAGGACTCGGTTGCCTGTGTCGATGCCGAGGACAAAGTGCTGGCCTATTCCAACTGGCTGGGCCTGATGAAGGGCGATCTGGAGACCAACCTGGAAAAGGGCGGCAAGATCATCACCCGCCGCCTGAACCCGGACTTCGGCTTCACCGCGCCGGATGGCTCCGCCAAGACCGTGAAGGGCCGCGCCCTTCTGTGGGTCCGCAACGTCGGCCATCTGATGACCAACCCGGCGGTGCTGGATAGGGACGGCAACGAGGCTTTCGAGGGGCTGCTGGATGCGCTGATCACCGTGCTGATCGCCAAGCACGACCTGAAACGCGAGGGCGGCAACTCCGCTCTGGGCTCGGTCTATGTGGTCAAGCCCAAGATGCACGGGCCGGAGGAAGTGGGTTTCACCAACCGGATCTTCGATAAGGTCGAGGACATTCTGGGCCTGCCGCGCCACACCGTGAAAATCGGTATCATGGATGAGGAGCGCCGCACCTCGGTGAACCTCAAGGAATGCATCCGCGCCGCCAGGCACCGGGTGGCTTTCATCAACACCGGTTTTCTGGACCGCACCGGCGATGAGATCCACACCTCGATGGAGGCGGGGCCGTTCTCCCGCAAGGATTTCATCAAGCGCAAGGGCTGGATCGGGGCCTATGAGAACCTGAACGTGGATATCGGCCTGGAATGCGGTCTGTCCGGAAAGGCGCAGATCGGCAAGGGCATGTGGGCGATGCCCGACATGATGGCGGCGATGCTGGAGCAGAAGATCGAGCATCCGAAATCCGGCGCCAGCTGCGCCTGGGTGCCGAGCCCGACCGCCGCCACGCTGCACGCGCTGCACTACCACAAGGTCGATGTGTTCGCGGTGCAGGAAAAGCTGAAGGCCGGCGGACGCCGCGCCCATGTGGACGGCATCCTGGAAATCCCGCTGGCCACCTACCGCAAGTGGACGCCCGAGCAGATCGCCCGCGAGGTGGACAACAATGCGCAAGGGATCCTGGGCTATGTGGTGCGCTGGATCGACCAGGGCGTCGGCTGCTCCAAAGTGCCGGATATCAACAACGTCGGCCTGATGGAGGACCGCGCCACCTGCCGGATTTCCGCCCAGCATATCGCCAACTGGCTGCATCACGGCGTGGTCAGCGAGGACGAGGTGATGGGCAGCTTGCGCAAGATGGCCAAGGTGGTGGACGAGCAGAACCGCGGCGACAACAGTTACCGCCCGATGGCGCCGGGCTTTGACACCATCGCCTTCCAGGCGGCCTGCGATCTGGTGTTCAAGGGCCGGGTACAGCCCTCGGGCTATACCGAGCCGGTGCTGCACGCCCGCCGTCTGGAGCTGAAGGCCCAGGAATCTTCGGCCTGATTGCGTCAAACTGACCCCGGGAAACAGTTTCCCGGAAATAACGGGTAGTCAAAGGGGGCCTTTTGGCCTCCTTTTTCCTTTCGTAACGTAACGTCAGCGGGAGGAAGGCCACACATGGCAGGGATTTCATTGGATCAGGCACGCACCATCATCCGGGCGGCGCTGGACAGCGGGCACGGGCGCAACTTGAAACCGCTGTCGGTGGTGGTGCTGGATGCCGGCGGCCACGTGCAGGCGTTCGAGCGCGAGGACGGTGCCGCGCCGGGCCGGTTTGCAATTGCCCACGGCAAGGCCTACGGCGCGGTGATGCTGGGCATGGCGGGCACCGCGCAGATGGCGCGGGCCGAAAGCCAGGCCTATTTCATGGCAGCGGTGAATGGGGTCTATGGCGGTCAGGTCGTGCCAGTGCCGGGCGGCGTGCTGGTCAGGGATGGCACTGGTGACGTGATCGGGGCGGTTGGCGTGACCGGCGACACCTCTGACAATGACGCGGCCGCTGCAATTGCCGGGATCGAATCCGCGGGGCTGCACGGCGAAATCTGAAATCAGCTCCCTCCCGCCGGGGCTGGAGGGAAGCTCGCTCAGGAGGCGGGAGGGAGCCCTGCTCCTGAAGCGGGAGGGGGGTCCGGCTTCAGGGCAGACGGCGCGCGCGCTTAGGGCAGCATGACGGCGTCGATCACATGAATGACGCCATTGGACGCTTCGATGTCCGCAGATGTGACCGTGGCGTCATTGATCTTGACCCCGCCGTCCATCGACACGGTGATCTCTTTGCCCATCACGGTTTCCGCGGTCATGCCGTCGCTCAGGTCCGACGACATCACCTTGCCCGGCACCACGTGGTAGGTGAGGATCTCTGTCAGCTGCGCGCGGTTTTCCGGCTTCAGCAGGGTTTCGACCGTGCCCTCCGGCAACGCCGCAAAGGCCTCATCGGTTGGTGCAAACACCGTGAAAGGTCCGTCGCCTTGCAGGGTGCCGACCAGATCGGCGGCGGTCAGTGCGGCGGTCAGGGTTTCGAACTGGCCGGCGGCGGTTGCGGTCGCGACGATATCCTTGGATCCGGCGGCAGCGTCCGAGGGCACCGACAGTCCGACGGCGATGGCAAGCGCAGTCAGGGGGAGGCGGTCAAAGAACATGGGGTTTCCTTTCTGTCAGGTGCCAGAGGAAGAGGGCAGGGCGGGCTGGCAGGGATAGCTTGACATGCAAAAAATTTGCATGAGATACACGTTTGTGTGAGGTGCATTATTTTTGCACCTGGGTAAAATGTTCCGCAGAGGTATTGCCCCGGAGGTCAAAACCATGAGCAAGCCCATGCTGTCCGAGACGCTGCAGGAAGGTTTGGAAGCCTACAGAATCGGCCCCAAGCTGCGCAGTCTGCGCCAGGGTAAGGACATGGGGCTGGCGCAGCTGGGCGAACACACCGGCCTGTCGGCGGCGATGCTGTCGCGGATCGAACGCGGGCAGGTGTTTCCGACTTTGGCGACCCTGCTGCGCGTCGCGATGGTGTTCGGGGTCGGGCTGGATCACTTCTTCGGCCCGGGTGAGGACGCGCCAATGCTGGAAGTGGTGCGGCAGCGGGACCGGCTGAAACTGGGCGACAAGACCAGCGGGCCGCTGTCCTACCTGTTCGAAAGCCTGGATTTCCCGGTGACCAAAAGCCGGTTCCAGTCCTATCTTGCGGAGTTTTCCGGCAACGGCGCCGAAAGCGCCCCCCACGCGCATCCGGGCGCGGAAATGATCTATGTGATCGAAGGACGGCTGGAGCTGGGCATTCACGGCCGCACCGAGGTGCTGGACAAGGGCGATGCGGTCTATTTCGACGCAGGCTTCGCCCACAGCTACCGCGCGGTGCCGGGGCAGCGGTGCCGCGCCGTGGTGGTGGTGTCGCGGGACGGCGCGCCGGACAGCCCGGCGGGCTGAACCGGGGCCGCTGACCGGCTGCTGACGCTGGGTTGTGCAGCTGTGAACACTGTGTTGATCTGCGCCGCCTGTTGAACCCTCGCAGTGTCAGGGCTAGGTTTTCTTTCAGAGCATGAATTTACGAGTGGATTATGACGCGACCCAAGGTTGGCATTATCGGCAACTCCTACCTGATCAACGATCAGTACCCCGTGCATGCGGGCGGCACGATGAATTCCGAGGCAATTGCCGAGGTTGCTGGCTGCATGCCGCTGATGATCCCCTCAGACCCGCGCTTTGTCACCGTTGAGGAGCTGCTGCACACGTTCGACGGCTTTCTGCTCACCGGCGGGCGGCCGAATGTGCACCCGCACGAATACGGCGAAGCAGAGACCGAGGCGCATGGCGCCTTTGACCGGGCGCGCGATGCTATCACCCTGCCGCTGATCCGCGCCTGTGCGGAGCGCGGCCAGCCGTTCCTGGGCATCTGTCGCGGCTTTCAGGAGGTTAACGTGGCGATGGGCGGCTCGCTGCACCCCGAGATCCGCGATCTGCCGGGCCGGATGAACCACCGGATGCCGCCGGACGGCACGCTGGAAGAGAAATTTGCCCTGCGCCACAGCGTCCGGTTCAGCGCGGGCGGTGTGTTCCACCGTCTGTTCGGCGCCGAGGAAGTGATGACCAACACCCTGCACGGCCAAGGCATCAAGCGCCCGGGCGCGCGGGTGGTGGTGGACGGGCAGGCCCCCGACGGCACCCCCGAGGCGATCTTTATCAAGGACGCGCCAGGTTTTACCCTGTCGGTGCAATGGCATCCGGAATGGGATGCCGCGAGCGATCCGGTGTCGCGCCCGCTGTTTGAGGCGTTCGGGGCCGCAGTGCGGACCTGGGCGGACGGCGGGGCACAGACCGGTTTTCAGAAATCTGCATAGATGCGTTTGGTTAAAAGGTTTGAGTATGAAAGGTGATGCGGAAGAGGGCGCGCCCCGCAGCGGGGGCCGCTACAAAATCCGGCAGTTCAGGGCAGACGATGCGGAGGACCTGGCGGAGGTGTTCCGCTCTGCGGTGCACGGCATCGCAAGCCGCTTCTACACGCCGGAGCAGATCAACGCCTGGTGCCCCGGCGCACCGCCGGCCGCGGCCATCGGGCAGAAGCTGTCGGACGGGCGGGCGGCCTGGGTGGCGGTGGATGAGGAGGGCGCGCCGGCGGCCTTCATCGACCTGGAAACCGATGGCCATATCGACATGCTGTTCTGCCACCCCCGCGCGGCCGGGCAGGGCGCCGCAGCGGCGCTTTACGGGCGGCTGGAGACGGCGGCGCTGCGCCAGGGGCTCAAGCTGCTTTATGTCGAGGCCAGCGAAGCCGCGCGCGGCTTTTTCGAGCGGCAGGGCTTTGCCGTGGACCGCCGCCGCGAGTTTGAGCGCAGTGGTGTGAAACTCCACAACTACCGGATGGCCAAGATCCTGGGCTGAGCTGGCCGCGCGGCCAGCGGGGGCTGGCTGCGGCTGCGTTCAGGCCAGCAGATCGAAGTCCCGCGCCAGCGGCAGCCGCCGCGCCCGCTTGCCGGTGAGGTCGAACAGCGCGTTTGCCAGGGCCGGGGCCGCGGGCGGCGTGCCGGGCTCGCCCGCGCCGCCGATATGCGGCTGCTCCTCCAGAATGCGCACCTCCACCTCAGGCATCGTATGCATGCGGATGGCGTCGTAATCGGGGAAATTCACCTGCTCCGCAGCGCCATCGGCAAAGGTGATTTCTCCGAACATCGCTGCCGACAGCCCATAGGCCATGCCGCCAAACATCTGCGCCTCCAGGTTCCGCGGGTCCAGCGCAACCCCAAGGTCAGCGGCGATCCAGGCTTTGCGGAGCCGGATCAGCCCGTCGTCCTCTGCGACTTCGATAACCTGCGCCACCGGAGTGCCGAAGCTATAGGTCATGGCAACACCGCGGCCCACGCCCTCCGGCGTCGTGCCGGTCCAGCCGGACATCTCCCGGACCGACTCCAGCACCTTGGCGGCGGGGGCCCATTCCTCGCGCGCCAGTTCAAGGCGGAACGCCAGCGGGTCGGCGCCCGCCGCATGGGCCAGCTCGTCCACAAAGCTCTCCATGAAAAAGCCGTTGATCGACGCGCCGACGGAACGCCAGAAACCCACCGGGATTTGCAGGTCCGCTGCATAGCCGCGGATGCGGTAATTCGGGATAGCGTAGGGCTGGTTGAAGGCGCCGTCGGTCAGGGCGGCGTCCGGGCCGCTGGGCGGCAGGCCGATCCAGCGCTTCATCGCCTGCGCGGTCGGCGACTGGCCGGCAATCTGCCCGTCCAGCAGCAGCGCCTTGCCGTCCTTCACCGCACCGCGGAACCGCGCCACTGAGGCCGGGCGGTAGAAATCATGGGTCATGTCCTCCTCGCGGCTCCAGGTCAGCTGCACCGGGGTGCCCGGCATCTGCCCGGCCAGGCGCGCGGCATAGACGGCAAAGTCGGCCTCGCCCCGGCGCCCGAAGCCGCCGCCCATCAGGGTGGTGTTCACCTCCACCTGCTCCGGTGCGATCCCCAGTGCCTTGGCGCAGTGATCCCGCACCAGCATCGGCCCCTGGCTGCCGCACCAGATCTGCAGGCGGGAGCCATCGAACAGCGCAGTGGCGTTGAGCGGCTCCATGGTGGCATGCGCCAGATAGGGCGCCTCGTAGTCCGCCGTTACCTCCTGCGCGCCGTCCGGCAGGGTCTCGGCGTCGCCGTCATCGCGCAGAGTGGAGTTCGGCCTGGCCTCAAACGCCGCGCGGATTGCGGCGGAGATGTCTTCCTGGCTGGCCGGGATGGGGGCTGCCCCCCAGTCGAATTCGATCGCTTCCAGTGCCTGGATCGCCAGCCAAGTGTTGCGGCCGACAGCGGCAACCGCATCGCCAAGATCCGCGACCCGTTCGATGCCCGGCATTCGCAGGGCAGTGGCGGCGTCAAAGCCCTTCATCGCGCCGCCCAGATGCGGGTTCGCCTTGAGGGCCGCGAACTTCATGCCGGGCAGGCGCACATCAATGCCGAACTGCGCGGTGCCGGTGGCCTTGCCCGCCATGTCCACCCGCGGCTGGGACGTGCCCAGCAGCCGCCATTCGCTGCGCGGGCGCAGGGGCGCGTCCACCGGCTCCAGCCGGGCCGCATCTGCTGCCAGCTCGGTATAGGCGATCTCCGCGCCATCCGGCGCGACCACGGTGCCGTCCTTGGTGCTAAGCTGGCCGCGGCTGACGCCCAGGCGCTGGGCTGCGGCCTCCTTCAGCGTCTCGCGGGCTGAGGCACCGGCCAGCCGCATCCGCTCAAACCCGTCTTTCATCGAGGTCGAGCCGCCGGTCACCTGCAGATCCAGCAGCTTGCCCGCCTGGCCCAGCAGTTCGCCCAGAGAGTGCATGAACCTGGACTTGTCATAGCCGGTGCTCGGCAGCGCCTCGCTCATCAGGGCAGAGTTGTAATAGGCCTTGGCGGCGGGGCCGTGCAGCACCTCCACCTGCTCCAGCGTCACGTCCAGCTCCTCGGCGATCAGCGCGGCCCAGGTTGTATGCACGCCCTGGCCCATCTCGGCGCGCGGGGCGATCAGGGTGATCTTCCGGTCCGAGATCATCACAAACGGGTTGAACGCCACTTCCCCGTCGCCCGGTTGCAGCGGGTTCGGGGCAGGGCGGCTGACGTAATAGGCGCCAAAGGCAACCCCGCCAACGATGGCGGCGGACCCGATCAGGAAGGAGCGGCGGGCGATTTTCTTGAAGCTGGCCATCGGTTACGCCTCCTGCATCTTCTGGGCGGCGGCGTGAATGGCGGCGCGGATCCGCGGGTAGGTGCCGCAGCGGCACAGGTTGCCTTGCATCGCCTCGTCAATTTCCGCATCTGAGGGGGCCGGGTTTTCCGCCAACAGGCTGGCCGCCTGCATGATCTGGCCGGACTGGCAATAACCGCATTGCGCCACCTGATGCTCCACCCAGGCCTGCTGGATCGCGGCCATGGCATCCGGGGTGCCAAGGCCCTCGATCGTGGTCACCTCGCCCCAGACATCCGACAACGCCACCTGGCAGGAGCGCACGGCCTCGCCGCCGATATGCACGGTGCAGGCGCCGCAGGCGGCCACGCCGCAGCCGAACTTGGTGCCGGTGAGGCCGACCTCATCGCGCAGCACCCACAGCAGGGGGACATCATCAGGCAGGTCCACCTGATGGGATTTTCCGTTGATGCGAAGCGTGGTGGACATGGCCTGTCTTCCTCTGCTGGGATGCTGACAAATGTAATCGAAAGTGTCAGAATGTCAATTGACATTTTTTGCAATTTCTGTCAGAGGCTGAACCATGAACATGGCAGGCATTGATCCAAAACAGCAGGCAATCCTTGAGGCCGCCTGGGCGGCCTTCTCCGCCTATGGGTTCCGCAAGACCTCGATGGACGACATTGCCAAGGGGGCAGGCATGTCGCGCCCTGCCCTCTATCTGCATTTCAAAAACAAGGAAGCGATCTTCCGGGCGCTTGTGGCCGTGTATTACGGCAATGCGGCAGAGAACGTCCGGGCCGGGCTGGCCTCGCATGGCACCCTGTCCGACCGTCTGCTGGCCGCCTTTCAGGGGCAGGGCGGCGAAGCGATCGAGTCGATGATGGCCTCGCCGCACGGGATGGAGCTGTTCGAGGTCACCAAGAGCGTCGCGGGTGAGGAGATCGAAGCGGGCGAGGCGGCTTTGTGCGGGCTTTACGCCGCCTGGCTGCAGCAGCAGGCAGAGGCCGGGCAGGCGGCGCTGCCCGGGGATGCCGGCGTGATCGCCCGGACGGTGTGCGCGTCCCTCAAAGGCATCAAGCAAACCGCCGGCGATTTTGCCGCCTATCAGGCCGGGGTGCGCCAGCTGGCGGCCCTCGTCGGGGCCGGGCTGACGCCGCGCTGAAGGGGCGGGCCGGACGCGCCTGACCGCGCGTTCCTTACAGTTCGGTGCGCAGGTGCCAGAGCTCGGGGAACAGCTCCACTTCCAGCATCCGTTTCAGATAGCTGACGCCGCCGGTGCCGCCGGTGCCGCGCTTGAAGCCGATGACGCGCTCCACCGTGGTCACGTGGTTGAAGCGCCAGCGGCGGAAGTAGTCCTCGAAATCCACCAGCTTCTCGGCCAGCTCATACAGCTCCCAATGGGTTTCGGTGTCGCGGTAGACTTCGGTCCAGGCGGCCTGCACGGCCTCATGCGGCACATAGGCTTCGGACACATCCCGGTTCAGCACTTCGTCCGGCAACGGGAAACGTTGCGACAGAGCTTTCAAAGCCACGTCGTAGAGCGACGGCTGTGCCAGCTCGGCTTCCAGCAGGGCCAGGATGTCCGGACGGTGGGAGTGCGGGCGCAGCATCGCCTTGTTGCGGTTGCCCAGCATGAATTCGATCTGCCGGTACTGGTGCGACTGAAAGCCGGAGCTTTGGCCCAGCTCATCCCGGAACGCTGTGTAATCCGAGGGCGTCATGGTGCGCAGAACGTCCCAGGCGGAGTTCAGCTGCTCAAAGATGCGCGCCACGCGGGCCAGCATCTTGAATGCATGGTGCGCCTTGCCGGCCAGCAGCTGTTCGCGGGCGGCGGTCAGTTCGTGAATGGCCAGCCGCATCCACAGCTCAGAGGTCTGGTGCTGGATGATGAACAGCATCTCGTCATGGGTATCGGTCCATGTCTTTTGCGCATTCAGCAGCATGTCGAGCGACAGGTAATCGCCATAGGACATGCGCCCGTCAAAGGACATCTGGGCGCCGTCGTCGGCGGGATCATAGGGTTGGGTCATCGTAGCGTTCCTTTTCCTTAGGGCAGTATATGTCAGGGAAAGGAATGCGTCCTCCGGTTCAGGGTGCCGCACTGGGCCAGGCGGCGCCACAGCGCGACCCAGCCCGCCGGGCGGCAAAGCGGCAGGTGATATGAGCGGGTGCGGCGCATCAGGTGACCGCGTGGCGGACCATGTATTCCGGGCGGTCCCACGAAGCGTTTGCCATCACATCGGCGATGATCTCCACCGCTGCGCGCACGTCGCCCTCGTCGATGTAGAGCGGGGTAAAGCCGAAGCGCATGATGTCCGGCGCCCGGAAGTCGCCGATCACGCCGCGGGCAATCAGCGCCTGCATCGCGGCATAGCCCTCGTCGAATTTGAACGACACCTGGCTGCCGCGGAACGCCGGATCGCGGGGCGAGGCCAGTTCAAGCTGCGGGCAGGTCCGTTCCACCCCGGCGATGAACAGATCGCACAGTTCGATGGACTTGGCGCGCACGCTGTCCATGTCCGCCTTGTCCCAGATGTCCATCGCCGCCTCCAGCGCGGTCAGCTGCAGGATCGGCGGGGTGCCGACCCGCATCCGGTCGATGCCGCTGCCGGGCCGGTAGTCGAGGTCAAAAGCAAAGGGGGCTTCATGTCCCAGCCAGCCCGACAGGGCGGGGCGGGCGGTCTCTGCGTGACGCGGCGAGACATAGATGAAGGCCGGCGCGCCGGGGCCGCCATTGAGGTATTTGTAGGTGCAGCCGACCGCGAAATCCGCGCGGCACCCGGCCAGATCCACCGGAATGGCACCTGCCGAATGGGCCAGATCCCAGACCGTCAGCACGCCATGGGCATGGGCCTTTTCGGTCAGCGCCTTCATGTCGTGCTTGCGGCCGGTGCGGTAATCCACCTCGGTGATCATCAGCACCGCGATTTCCTCGGTGATAGCATCCTCGACCGCCTCCGGGTCGACCACCCGCAGCTCATAGTCCGGCCCCAGCGATTTCAGCAGCCCGCTGGCCATGTAGAGGTCGGTTGGAAAGTTGCCATTGTCCGACAGCACCACCTTGCGGCCCGGATTCAGCTCCAGCGCTGAGGCAACCGCCTGGTAGACCTTGATCGACAGCGTGTCGCCCATCACCACATGGCCCGGCTCCGCCCCGATCAGCCGCCCGATCCGGTCCCCCAGCGCCTTGGGCTTGTCCATCCAGCCGGCCTTGTTCCAGCCGGTGATCAGCATCTGCCCCCATTCGTCCTGCATCATCGCACCGACGCGCTCCTTTGCAGCGCGCGGCAGCGGACCCAGCGAGTTCCCGTCCAGATAAATCACGCCCTCAGGCAGGTCGAACATCGCCTTGGTTGCGGCAAAATCGGTCATCGGGGCCTCGCGTGCAGTGGGTATTTTAAGCTTGAAGCTTTCCGCGAGTGCTACCGCATCCGCGCCTTTCTGTCCAGTGCCTAGGGCTTGGCCGGCTGCGGGTCCGGGATACCCAGCTCGGCGCGCTTCTTTTTGGACAGATTCGCAGTGACCATCTGATAGGACAGGGTGATCTGTTCCTCAAGCTCCGCGGCGGTGAGGCCATTGTCGTCAAATTGCTGCAGCCATTTCATTCCGCGCGAGGCCAGATAGGGCGCCGGGCGGATGCCGGGGCGCTCCTGCAGCACTTCAAAGGCAATATCGCCGGCTTTGAAGGTGAAGGCATCCCTGCCGTCAGCCCAGCCGCAGACCGCAAACAGCTTGCCGCCCGCCTTCCAGACGTCCGAATTGCCCCATTGCACTACGTGCTCCGCCGCCGGAAAGGTGGCGCAGAAGACGTTGAAAGCCTCCCGGTCCATCAGGTCTGCCCGCCTGCGATTTCAATGCACTGCCCGTTCACCGACCCCGACCCGGGCCCGCACAGCCACAGCGCAGCGGCTGCGACCTCGCTGGGCTCGATCAGCCGCTTGTGGCGGTTGGCGTTCACCATCACGTCCATCGCCTCCACCGCGCTGATGCCTGCGCGCTGCGAGATCGCGGTAACATTGCGCTCGACAATCGGGGTGTCGACATAGCCGGGGCACAGCGCGTTGAAGGTGAACGGCGTCCCCAGGTAGTCCTCGCTCAGCGCCCGGGTCAGCCCGATCATCCCGTGTTTGCTGGCAGAGTAGCAGGCAGCCCCCTTCAGCCCCCGCAGCCCGGCGATGGAGGACACGGTGATCACCCGACCCCAGTCGGTCTGCCGCATCGACTTGAAACACTCCCGGATCGTCAGAAAGGCACCGTCCAGGTTGGTCGCCATCATGTTGCGCCAAAACTCCATCGAGGTCTTGTGCAGCGCAGCACCCTCCGCAACGCCTGCATTGGCCACGCAGATCTGTACCGGCCCGCGCGCGGCCACCGCGGCGTCCACCTTGGCCGCGACGTCCTCCTCTATGCGCACATCCATCGCCATCGGATGCAGGCCCTGCGTCGCAACCTCCTCCAGAACCTCGTGCCTGCGCCCGGTGATGGTGACTTGCGCGCCCTCAGCGGCCAGAGCCTGTGCAATCGCCAGCCCGATCCCGGTGCCGCCGCCCGTGACCAGCGCGTGTTTGCCTTCCAGTGTCATATTCCCGGACCTCCCTGTTTGCAGGCAGCCTAACCGGGCTGGTGCCTCTGGCAACCCCGCCGTGCCGTCAGGACGCACACGCAGGGCGTTTACAGTCATATTCACATGTGTGAATGTCGCTTCAGACCTTCAGGGAGATTTCCGATGAAAGCCATTGCCGCCCTCAGCGCCGCCTTGCTGATGCCCCTTGCCGCCCATGCCAGCGAGGACATTGCCGACCAGTACCCGCAGTCCGAGCTTTACTCCAAACCGGTGGAGGTCATCCCGCATGTCTTCTCCGCCATCGGCGCCACCGCGCCGCCGACCTATGAAAACGCAGGCCATAACAACAACCTCTCCTTCATCGTGACCTCCGAAGGCGTGGTGGTGATAAATGCCGGTGCCTCTGATGCGCTCGCTAAGGCGCTGCACGACGAAATCAAGCAGGTGACGGATCAGCCGGTGGTGCTGGTGATCAACGAAAACGGGCAGGGCCATGCCATGCTCGGCAACGGCTACTGGCGGGATCAGGGGGTGGATGTGCTGGCCCATGCCGAGGCGATTGCCGAGACGCAGGAAAACAGCGACCTGATCCTGCAGCGGATGCGCGGCTACAACAAGGACCGGGCCGGGGAGACGCGGGTGGAACACGCCAACCTGTCGTTCGAGGACCGCTATGACCTCTCCCTGGGCGGGGTGGAGATGCAGGTGCTGCACCTGGGGCCGGCGCATGACCCGGGCGACATTCAGGTCTGGATCCCCGCGTGGGATCTGCTGATTGCCGGCGACATCGCCTTTCACGAACGCATGCTGCCCATCTTTCCGCACACTTGCACCAAATGCTGGATCGAAACCTGGCAGGACAAGCTGAAGCCGCTTGACCCCGCCTATGTGATCCCGGGCCACGGCCACCCGACCAATTTGCCGCAGGTGCGCCGTTACACGCTCGACTACCTGACGGATCTGCGGGCCAAGGTCGGCGCCCACATCGAGGCGGGCGGAGACCTCGCCAGCGCTTACTATGTTGACCAGGAGCAGTGGAAGTCCCTCGATACCTTCGAAGAGCTGGCGACCAAGAACGCGGGCCGGGTTTTTGAGGAAATGGAGTGGGAGTGAGCCGGCCCCGCTGCGGTACACAAAAATATACTTAGGCAAACCGGTGAATTTGTGCAGGATCATGCCGCAAGCCGGAACGGATTCGTCGTTTCTGCGGCACGAGGGGCATTTTGTCCTTTTCTAACAGTCCCGGCCGAACCGGTCTGGACGGCCAGGACGGATAAGGGAAAACTGCCCGCGATGTGCATGAATTCCGGACATATTCTGCAAGGAGGCGGGGCCTGATGCGGTGGCTGGATGTGCCGCCTGTGTGGCTTGCGGGCGGTGTGCTGATCGCATGGCTGCAAGCGCGGCTTTTTTCGCTCGGACTCTCTTTCGGCGGCGCCTGGGCAGAGTTTCTGGGCGGCGTCCTCCTGGGCGGCGGCCTGTTGCTGGCTTTGCTCGCCATCACCGAGATGCGGCGGCAAAAGACCACGGTCCTGCCGCACCAGACGCCCAGCCGCCTGGTGCAGTCGGGCATTTTCAGCCGCAGCCGCAACCCGATCTACCTGGGCGATGTGCTGATCCTGGCGGGTCTCATCCTCTGGTTCGACGCGGTGCTGTCGCTGCCGCTGATCCCGGTTTTCCTCTGGCTGCTGGAGAAACGCTTTGTCATCCCGGAAGAGGACAGGATGCGCCGGACGTTCCGCGCCGACTGGGCCCGGTACGAGCGGAAAGTGCGCCGCTGGATCTGACCGGAACGCGGCGTTGCGGCATGACTTTGCGGCAACGCAGCAAAATCCTTGCGCAATAATCTTGCGCATTGTAGAGAAAATCATTGTGATCCGTACCCAGAGGATGCTGGCACGGGCAGGACGAGGGGGACCGACAAGGTGAAAATAGGAACACCAAAAGAAACTTATGCGGGTGAAAACCGCGTTGCGATGACGCCGGAGTCTGCGGTTCAGCTGCAGAAGCTGGGCTATGACTGCGCGATCGAGACGGGGGCCGGGGCGGCGGCGGGGTTTTCCGATGCCGCTTATGAAGCCGCCGGGGTCGAGATCCTCAAGACACCGGCCGCGCTGTGGAAGGCCGCCGATATCATCGCCAAGGTGCGCCAGCCGGATGCCGCCGAGCTGAAGCGGCTGGCCAAGGGCAAGACGCTGATCTCCTTCTTCAATCCGGCCGGAAACGAAGACGGCATGGCGCTCGCCAAGGCCAAGGGCGCCAATGTGATCGCCATGGAAATGGTGCCGCGAATCTCCCGCGCGCAGAAGATGGATGCGCTCAGCTCCATGGCCAATATCGCGGGCTACCGCGCGGTGATCGAGGCAGGCAACAACTTCGGCCGCTTCTTCACCGGCCAGATCACCGCCGCAGGCAAGGTGCCGCCCGCCAAGGTGCTGGTGGTCGGCGCCGGTGTGGCAGGGCTTGCCGCCATCGGCACCTCCACCTCGCTTGGCGCGGTGACCTATGCCTTCGACGTGCGGCCCGAAGTGGCCGAGCAGGTGGAATCGATGGGCGCCGAGTTCGTCTATCTCGACTTCGAGGAGGACCAGCAGGACGGCGCCGCCACCGGCGGCTATGCGGCTGTTTCTTCTCCGGAATTCCGCGAAGCGCAACTGGCTAAGTTCCGCGAGCTGGCGCCGGAGATGGACATCGTCATCACCACCGCGCTGATCCCGAACCGCGACGCGCCCAAGCTGTGGCTTGCCGACATGGTCGCGGCGATGAAGCCCGGATCGGTCATCGTCGACCTGGCCGCCGAGCGCGGCGGCAATGTGGAAGGCACCGTGAAGGACGAGAAGGTGGTGACGGACAACGGCGTCACCATCATCGGCTACACCGACTTCCCCAGCCGGATGGCGGCGCAGGCCTCCAGCCTTTATGCCACCAACATCCGCCACATGATGACGGACCTCACGCCGGACAAGGACGGCCAGGTCAACCACAACATGGAGGACGACGTGATCCGCGGCGCCACCGTGGCGTTTGAGGGCGAGATCACCTTCCCGCCGCCGCCGCCCAAGGTGCAGGCGATTGCGGCCAAGCCCAAGGAGACGGTGCCGGAGCTGACGCCGGAGGAAAAACGCGCCAAGGAGGTTGCGGCCTTCAAGGCGCAGACCAGGAGCCAGGTCACGCTGCTGGCCGGGGGCGGTGCGCTCCTGTTGCTGGTGGGCCTGTTTGCGCCGGTCAGCTTCATGCAGCATTTCATCGTCTTTGCGCTGGCCTGTTTCGTGGGCTTCCAGGTGATCTGGGGCGTCGCGCACTCGTTGCACACGCCGCTGATGGCGGTCACCAACGCGATCTCCTCGATCATCATCCTGGGCGCCTTGATGCAGATCGGCTCCGGCTCGTTCCTGGTGATCCTGCTCGCCGCGCTCAGCGTCTTCATGGCCGGGATCAACATCTTCGGCGGCTTCCTCGTCACCCGGCGCATGCTTGCCATGTTCCAGAAATCTTAAAGAAGGGCCGAGTTCATGGATTACGGTTTCACCACCGCCGCCTATGTCGTTGCGGCTGTTCTGTTCATCCTCAGCCTCGGCGGGCTGTCCAACCAGGAAAGCGCCAAACGCGCGGTCTGGTACGGCATCGCGGGTATGGGTCTGGCGGTTTTTGCCACCCTGATCGGCCCCGGCTCGGGCCTGTGGCTGCTGTCGCTGCTGCTGATCGCGGGCGGCGGCATCATCGGCACCTATGTCGCCAAGAAGGTGCAGATGACCGAGATGCCGCAGCTGGTTGCCGCGATGCACTCGCTGGTCGGCCTGGCCGCGGTCTTTGTCGGCTTCATCGCGCATTTCGAAATCGGAAATGTGGCGGCGGCCGCCAGCACCGAGGACCTCGGCACCTTCGCCAAGCTCATTGCCAAGAAAACCCCGGCGGAGATCGCCTTCCTGCGGGTTGAACTCTTCCTCGGCATCTTCATCGGCGCCATCACCTTCACCGGGTCTGTCATTGCCTTCGGCAAGCTGGCGGGCAAGGTGACCTCGGCGGCCACCAAGCTGCCGGGCGGCCACATGCTGAACGCCGGCGCCGCGGGCCTCTCCTTGCTCTGCCTGATCTGGTACTTCAACACCGGCGGCTTCCTGCCCCTCGTGCTGATGACGCTGGCGGCGCTGTTCATCGGCTACCACCTGATCATGGGCATCGGCGGCGCCGACATGCCGGTGGTGGTGTCGATGCTGAACAGCTACTCCGGCTGGGCCGCGGCCGCCATCGGCTTCAGCTTGGGCAATGACCTCCTGATCGTGGTCGGCGCGCTGGTGGGCTCTTCCGGTGCGATCCTCAGCTACATCATGTGCAAGGCGATGAACCGCTCCTTTGTCAGCGTGATCCTGGGCGGCTTCGGCGGCACCTCCGGTCCGGCGATGGAGATCGACGGCGAGCAGATCGCCATCGACGCCGACGGCGTGGCGGCGGCGCTGGAGGAGGCCGACAGCGTGGTGATCATCCCCGGCTACGGCATGGCGGTGGCGCAGGCGCAGCAGAACGTCGCCGAACTGACCCGCCGCCTGCGGGCCAAGGGCAAGAACGTGCGCTTTGCGATCCACCCGGTCGCAGGCCGCCTGCCGGGCCACATGAACGTGCTCTTGGCCGAAGCGAAAGTGCCTTACGACATCGTGCTGGAAATGGACGAGATCAACGAGGATTTCCCGGACACGGATGTGGCCATCGTGATCGGCTCCAACGACATCGTGAACCCGGCGGCGCAGGAGGACCCCAACTCCCCCATCGCGGGCATGCCGGTGCTGGAATGCTGGAAGGCGAAACAGGTGTTTGTCTCCAAACGCGGCCAGGGCACGGGGTACTCGGGCATCGAGAACCCGCTGTTCTTCAAGGAAAACACCCGCATGTTCTATGGCGATGCAAAGCAGAGCCTCGATACGCTGCT
>NZ_DGNN01000022.1:0-125635 GCF_002388965.1 Leisingera sp. UBA4491
TCAGAAAGGTCAGGATCGCCATTACGTTACTCTTTGACCTGCGCCAGCAGTGCGGGTGGCGTTTCCGGCGGCCCGCGGGCAGCGCTCAGTGTGGTACGGGGACATCGGCATCGTTTTTGGCGCCCTTCTTGTGTTTTTCTGCCCGGTGAACCGCAGGGGGGAGGGCTGGGCTGCCTGCGGCGGCAAGGGTACCGGAGGCGGTGCCTGCACCGGGTTAATCCGCCGCCAGACCGCAGCAGCCCCGCGGGCGCTGGCCCTTCCTGCTTATCGGGCAGATTTCGCGAATCTGTGGGTTTGGTCAACAGGAAAATTGGAAACTGACCGGATGTGTGCTGATGGTTCCGCTAACCCGCACAGATTCCCGTCAAAACGTCAGACGTCCTGACCGGCTTTGAATGCGCGTATTGAAGCGTGCAACGCACCGTCTGCGGCCGCCGGCACAGCACCCCTTCCAAGGGCACTACCCTGCCGCCAGATGCCGGGTCGCCATCGAAAACAGTTCAGCCTGCGAGGAGATCCCCAGCTTGGAGTAGGCATGATGGCGGTGGACCTTGACCGTGCCCTCGGCGATGCCCAAGTAGGCCGCAGCCGAAGGGGTCGAGTGCCCTTGCAGGATCAGCTGCACAACCTCCTGCTCGCGCGGGCTGAGGACGCCGGCGCCAAAGGTCTGCATCCGGTCTTCCCAGCCGTCCTGCGGCCCCCCCTGCACCGCGGTCTCCGCCTGCCCCCACTGCCGCCGGACCGCGGCGGTGATCACCTTGAACACCGCGTTCAGCCGGTCCGTGTCCGCGGGTTCGAACCGCTGCTGGCGGGCAAAACGGGCCAGCGAGACGATGAACCAGCGCTCCGGCCCGTCCTGCACGAGAACGCCGATTTCGTCGCTGATATTTATCTTGCGGTAAAAGGCGCGGTAGTATTCCGAGCGGTAAAAGGCCTCTGGCGCCAGATCCAACAGCCGGTAGGCGCCCGGCGCGCAGCCATTGCGGCAGGCCTGATACAGCGGATCCAGCAGGTAGGGGCCGCTGGCGTAGAATTCCACCGTGATCGCCGCCTGCAGCTCATCCAGATCCTGATACAGCGACACCGGCGGCCGCGCGCCGTCATACCGCGAGATGATCATCGAGTCGAAACTGCAGCATTGGCCAAGGATCTGCCGCAGCGCGCCGGGAAAACGCTCGGTGCCGGCCGTCCCGGCCAGGGCGGCCATCGCATCCGCCCATGAAGAAGGCAGCGGCGGGTATCTGGTTTCTGTGCTCATCTACACCTAAGGATATACATCTATTGCTGAGTTTACCGGCATAAGCGCACAATTCAAACTGGGCTCACTCAGATTTTCAATGTGACGGAGCCTTAGATGTCCAATACCTCCAGCGTGAACCCCGTGCAGGGCGACCTGGCCTTTACCCGCGAGAGCGACCGCGGGGTGGTTGCCGAGGCCAGCTATGCCGGTGCGCTCAGCTTCATGCGCCGCCGCTATACCCGCGACCTCAGCGGCGCGGATGTTGCGGTGATGGGCGTGCCGTTTGACCTGTCGGTGTCCAGCCGCTCCGGCACCCGGCTGGGACCGCGGGCGGTGCGCTCGGGGTCCAGCCATATCGCCTGGTCGAAACCCTGGCCGTGGGAGGCCGACCCCTATGAGGCGCTGCGGGTGGTCGATTACGGCGATTGCGAGTTCGACTATGGCTATCCGCACAAGGTGCCTGCGCAGATCGCCCAGGCGGCGCGGGATGTGCTGGCCACGGATACCGCGCTGCTGTCGATCGGCGGCGACCACTTCATCACCTATCCGCTGCTCAAGGCGCACGCGGAGAAGCACGGGCCGCTGAGCCTGATCCAGTTCGACGCCCATTCCGACACCTGGGCGGACGAGGAAGGCCGCATCGACCACGGCACCATGCTGTGGCACGCGATCCGCGAGGGGCTGGTGGATCCGGCCCGGTCTGTCCAGGTCGGCATCCGCACCCACAACCCCGATCCGATGGGGATGAACATCATCGACGCCATCGAGGTGCAGAAGACAGGGCCGGAAGCGGTGGCGCAGAAGATCCGCGGCATTGTTGGCGCTCACAAGACCTATGTCACCTTCGACATCGACGCGCTGGAACCGGCCTCTGCCCCCGGCACCGGCACGCCTGTTATCGGCGGCCTCAGCCCCTATCAGGCGCAGGAGATCCTCCGCGGCCTGGCGGGCATTGATGTGGCGGGCATGGACGTGGTGGAGGTCGCCCCGGCCTATGACATCTCCGAAATCACCGCCATCGCGGCGGCCACCATCGCCAACGACCTGCTCTGCCTCTACGCTGCCGGACCTTCCGGCCAGCGCTGAGGCAGCGCGCAACAGGGAGGAAACAATGATCAATAACACTATCATGACTGCAACCTTGCTGGCCGCCGCCCTGGCGGCGCCAGCCTCTGCCGGCGATCTGGCGATCTACAACTGGGCGGACTATTTCGGCGAAACCACCATTTCCGGGTATGAGGCCGCCACCGGCGCCAAGGTGACGCTGGATTACTTCGACAGCAACGAGGTGCTGGAGACCAAGATGCTGGCAGGCGGCTCAGGTTATGACGTGGTCTTCCCTGCCGCCTCCAACGCCGAACGGCAGCTGCAGGCGGGGGCGCTGCATCCGATTGACCCCTCGCGGCTGGCAAACTACGGCAACCTGCGACCGGAGATCCTGGCCTCGCTCGATCAGGTGCCGGGCGGGCGCGAACTGGGCGTGCCGTACACCTGGGGCACCATCGGCCTTGCCTACAACGCGGCGCAGGCCGCTGACCGGCTGGGGGAGTTGCCTGCCGCCAGCTGGGACCTGCTGTTCAACCCGGACTATGCCTCCAAGCTGAAGGACTGCGGCATCGCTGTGCTCGATTCGCCGGTTGAGATGCTGGCGGTCACCCTGAACTATCTTGGCGCCGACCCCTATACCGAGGACAAGGCAGAGATCGCCCGGGCGCAGGACCTGCTTGCCGCGGCGGCGCAGAACATCAGCTATTTCAGCAACCAGAAGCCCGCCACCGATCTGCCGGTCGGCAACCTGTGCCTGGCGGTGATGTATTCCGGCGACGCAGGGCTTGCCCAGGCCCGCGCGATGGAGGCCGGAAACGGCGTCGAAATCCGCTACGCGATCCCCAAGGAGGGCACGCTGATGTGGATCGACCTGATGGCGATCCCGAAAGATGCCGCCAATCCGGATGCGGCCTATGCGTTCATCGACTACATGCTGCGGCCCGAGGTGATAGCCGAGGTGTCCAACACCGTTTTCTTTGCCAATGCCAACTCCGCAGCGGACGCGCATGTGCTGCCGGAGATCCTGTCCGATCCGGGGATCTACCCCGACGCGGCCACCCTGGCCCGCCTGTTCCCGGACAAAAGCCTGGGCGGCAAGGCTCTGCGCCAGCGCACCCGCGCCTGGACCAAGGTGAAATCCGGGATCTGAACCAGGCGGGGGCCGCCCGGCGGCCCTCCCTGTCCCGGTCCGGGCGCCGCGTGCAGCGGGACATGCGCCGCGCTTACGGAACCACCGGCTCCTGCGCCAGCTCCAGATGCAGCTTGCTGCCGGTATAGGGGCTGGCGGCGATGGCCGCGTCGTCCAGCTCCACCCCCAGGCCCGGTTCGCGGGAGGGGATCACATAACCGTCCTCCCAGGTGATCGCGGATTTGAGGCAGGACATATAGGGGCCTTCGAAGGTGCCGATGCTTTCGAGGATCAGGAAATTCGGGCTGCAGGTTGCGATCTGGATGTTCGCCGCCGCCACCACGGGCCCGCAATAAAGATGCGGCGCGATCTGAGCCTGCCGCGTCTCAGCCATGGAGGCGATCTTTTTGGCTTCCAAGAGGCCGCCGACCCGCCCCAGATCCATCTGCAGGATCGAGGCCGCCCCGGCCTCCAGCACGCGGGCGAACTCATGCTTGGTGCAAAGCCGCTCGCCGGTGGAGACCGGAATAGAGGTAAACCGCGCCACCTCCGCCATATCGGCGGGGTTCTCCGGCGGCACCGGTTCCTCGAACCACAACGGCTCATAGGGTTCCAGCCGCCGCGCCAGCCGCTTGGCACCGGAGACGGTGAACTGCCCATGGGTGCCGAACAAGAGGTCCGCGCGGGTGCCGACCGCCTCGCGGATGCGTTTGACGAACATCTCGCTGCGCTCCAGATCCTCCAGCCGCGGCTGGTGGCCGTCATAGATGGTATAGGGGCCTGCGGGATCGAACTTCACCGCGGTGAAACCTTTCTCCACTTGTATCAGGGCCGCCTCCGCCGCCAGATCGGGGTCGTTGTAGACGTTGGGCGTGTCCGGGTCCGGGTACACGTCGCCCTCAGCCGGGTACAAATAGGTGTAGCTGCGCAGCCGCTCATGCACCTGGCCGCCCATCAGCTCATAGACCGGTTTGCCCGCGGCCTTGCCGATGATGTCCCAGCAGGCCATTTCCAGACCGCTTAAGACCCCCATCACCGTCACGTCGGGCCGCATGGTATAGCCCGCGCCATAGGATTTGCGCCACAGCTTCTCGATATGGTGCGGATCGCAGCCTTCAAACTGGCGGGCAAACATCTCCTCAGCCATCGCGCAGCACAAGTCCGGGCCGAAGGTCGCGTTATAAATCTCTCCCACGCCGGTGATGCCGCAGGCGGTGGTCAGGCGCACAAAGATGAAATAGCGCCCGCCGTGGCGCGGCGGCGGGTTGCCGAACACAAAGGTTTCGATGGTGTCGAGTTTCATCTGTGCATCCCTGTCATTCAGCCGCCAAGGCCCTGTCTTCATTGTCGTCCAGCACCATCTGCGCCCCGCGCGCGGCCAGCATCATCGCGGGCGCGTTGGTGTTGCCGGAGGTCACATTCGGAAAGGCCGAGGCGTCAATCACCCGCAGCCCCGCCATCCCATGCACCCTGAGCCGCGCATCCAGCACCGAATCCGCCGCAGTATGCCCCATCCGGCAGGTGCAGGAGGCATGAAACACGCTGCCTGCGTGCTCGCGGAAGTTTTCCAGCAGCGCCGCATCATCCATGTGCAGGATATCCGGATCGCGCCGCTCCCGCGTCACCCGTTCGATGGCGGGGGTGGCGGCCAGCGCCTGCAGAAGGCGGCTGGCACGCACCGCTGTGACCTTGTCCTCCTCCGCCGACAGCGAATTCGGCTCGATCAGCGGCGCCTGCGCAGGGTCAGCGGAGCGGATAGTGATCTGCCCGCGGCTGACCGGGCGGCTTGGCTGCACGCACAGAAGGAAGCCGTTGTCCCGGTCGATCTGCGGCTTGCCGTTTGCCTGCGTCGAATAAGACGCCGGGTTGCAGTAGACCTGAACATCCGGCAGCGCCGCGCCCGCGGTGCGGACAAAGCCGCTGCACTGGTTGACCGGCACGCTCAGCGGGCCCTTGCGGGTCAGCACGTATTGCAGCCCGGCCTTCACCTGCCCGGCGAAACTGCCGAGCCTGCTGTTCAGCGTCGCGGTATTGGCCCAGAAGTAATGCGACACCGCCAGATGGTCCTGCAGCCCCTGCCCCACCTGCGGCAGGTCATGCTTCACCGCGATCCCATGCCGCTGCAGCAGCGCCGCCGGTCCGATCCCCGACAGCTGCAGCAGCTGCGGAGAGTTCACCGCGCCCGCGCTCAGGATCACCTCCCGCGCTGCCGCGGCCAGCTGCGTCTGGCCCTTCACCCGGTAGGCCACGCCAGTGGCGCGCCCGCCCGCGGTCAGCACCTTTTCCACCAGCGCGCCGCTGACCACCGTCAGGTTGCCGCGCTTCATCGCGGGCCGCAGGAACGCATCCGCCGAGGACCAGCGCCGCCCGGCCTTCACCGTGCTGCGGACATACCCCAGGCCCTCGCCGGACAGGGTGTTGGCCCCGGCATCCGCCGCGGCGTTCATGTCCTGAAGAACCGGCCAGCCCATGTCCTGCCCGGCGGCGAGGAAGTTGCGGGCAAAGGGATGCATCCGCTCGCTGAGGTCGGTGACCCGCACCGGCCCCGTCCCGCGCAGCCGGCGGCGGCCCGCGTGCCACTCGTCGGTGCTCTCCAGCGCGTCATAGCTGGCGCGCACAGCCTCCCAGCCCCAGCCCGCGGCGCCCGCAGCCTCCCAATCGTCGAAATCATGCGGCAGCCCGCGCACATAGGCCATCGCGTTGATGGAGCTGGAGCCGCCCAGCACCTTGCCCCGCGGCCAATACGCCGCGCGCCCGTTCAGCCCTGGATCCGCCGCAGCCGAATAGCGCCAGTTCACCTTGGGATCCGAGAAGGTAAATCCGTACCCCACCGGGATCCTGATCCAGACCCGCCGGTCGGTGCCGCCCGCCTCGATCAGCAGCACCTTGTGGCGGCCGCCGGCCGTCAGCCTGTCCGCCAGCACACAGCCTGCCGAGCCGGCCCCGACGATGATGAAGTCAAATGTTCGCGCCATGGCCAGCCCGCATTCTGTGTCGTGCAAAGACCTTGCACAGCGCCTCAGGCGCAAATCAAACAATGTGTTTTGCCCCTAAGGGGTAATTCTGCTTAAAGGTATGCATGATCACCCTGCCCCATGTCACCTGGCTCAAAGCCTTTGAGGCCGCCGCGCGGCTCAGCAGTTTTTCCGCCGCGGCGGCAGAGCTGGGGCTGACCCCCGCCGCCGTCAGCCAGCAGATCCGGCTCTTGGAACAGCACCTGAACACCCGGCTGTTCAAACGCCTGCCCCGCGGCGTCGCGCTGACCGACACCGGCCAGGCCTATGCCCAGCCGATCCGCAAATCCTTTGACGATATGCAGCGCGCCACCACCGGCCTGTTCAGCAGCAAGCGCAAGCGCGTGGTGCGGCTGCGCGCGACGATCTCTTGCGCCGCCCTGGTGATCGCGCCGCAGCTGGCCCGGTTTCGGGCCGAACACCCGGACATCTTCGTGCAGCTCTCCACCACGGTCTGGGCCAGCCGCTTTGACGAGGAGGCGCTGGACATCGACATCCGCTATGGCTCCGGCGACTGGCAGGAGGCGCAGATCCTGCATCTGGGCCACGAAAGCGCCATTCCGGTGTGCAGCCCGGCCTATGCCGCCGCCCTTGGCGGCGCGCCGTCCATTGAGGATCTGGCCCGCGCCGATGTGGTGCAGATCATCGGCTCCGAAACCGACTGGGGCCGCCTGGCGGATCTGCACGGGCTGACGCTGCAGGTCACCACTGACTGGCTCAAGGCCGATTCCTCGCTGCTGGCGCTGCAGACGGTGGCGGCAGGCCATGGGGTGACGATGGTGCTGGAAAGCTTTGCCAAGCAGTATCTGGACCAGGGGCTGGTCATCGCCCCCGCCGCCTTCAAGCTGCCGAAACGCCGCTCGCACTACTTGGTGATCAACGACCGCGCGGGCCAGCGGGAGGAGGTGAAGGCGGCCGCCAGCTGGCTGATGTCGCTGTATCAGGCGCTGACCTAAGACTGTTTTCCGCGCCTGTCCCCCAGCAGGGACAGCGGCGGGAAACTCTTGCGGCCCTAGCCCTGCAACGCCTCCAGCGAAGCTGCCATGGCGCTCCACAACTCCTCCGCCGGTTCGGTGCCGACGGAAATCCGCACAAACCCCGGCGCCACGGCATCGCCCCAGCGGGCGCGGCGCTCCGCCGAGGTGTGGACGCCGCCGAACGACGTAGCGGAGCGGATCAGCGGGCAGCTGTTGATGAAGGCATCGGCCTGGTCCGCGCTGCCCAGCGTGATCGACATCAGGAAGCCGAACCGCGCCATCTGCTGTTTCGCCAGCGCGTGCGATGGATCGGATTTCAGCCCCGGAAAGCGGATCTTTTGCACCCGCGGATGCGCGGCCAGCCGTTCGGCCAGCAGCTCGGCGGTGCTGCACATCCGGTCGAACCGCACGTCCAGCGTCTCCAGCCCGCGGTGCGCCAGCCAAGCCTCCTGCGGGCCGGGGATGCCGCCGCCGAACAGCCGCCACTCCCGCGCCGCCTGCAGCACGTCCTGGTTGCGCGTCGCCAGATGGCCCATCAGCACATCCGAATGGCCGCCCGGCGCCTTGGTGTCGGAGGCCACCACCACATCCGCGCCCAGCTCCAGCGGGCGCTGGCCCAGCGGGGTCATAGTGGTGTTGTCCACGATCAGCAGCCCGCCCGCCGCATGAACCGCCTCCGAAACCGCGCGCAGATCGCAGAGGTCCAGCCCGGGGTTGGACGGGGTTTCCGCAAAAACAACGTCAAACCCCTCAAATCCCCCTTCGGCGAAGCTGGCCGTCGGGCGCTGCTCCACCGCAACCCCCAAAGGCTGCAGGAAGCGTTCGCTGAGACGCCGGGTCACGTAATAGCCGTCCGACGGGATCAGGATCCGGGAGCCGGCCTTGACCGTTGCAAACAGCGATGCCGAGATCGCCGCCATGCCGGAGGGGAAGGCCAGCGCCGGCGCATCCTCCAGATACCCCAGCACGTGCTCCAGATGCTCCCAGGTGGCGTTGTCCGCGCGGCCATAGCTGGGGCCGCCGTTCCAGTCGCCCGGCAGGTGGTACATCGAGCTTTGCGTCAGCGGCAGCGCCACCGGATCGCCCTCGGACAGCGTATTGCCGCGCAGGTGCAGCATGGCTCCGGGTTTGGGGGCGGTGGGGTTTTCCATGTGCGGGCGCCTTTCCTGATATCGGGTTTCAGGATTGATAACCAGCCAGCAGGGAAAAGCAAATCGGGAGCAGCGGAACGGGGGAGTGAAACCCGGATAAGAGGGCAGCGTCCGTCCGCGGGCGGAAGCGAAGCGCCCGCCCATGGGGGCGGACGGGCGCTGCCCGGCGGTGCCGCCGGGCGGCAGGCAGGGTCTTGCAGAGGATCATCCCATCCAGCGGCGCACTGGCGCGGCGGCCTCTTCCAGCGCCTGGCAGGCCACGTCGATCAGGGTTGGGCCGTCATGGGCAAAGGCCTCCTGCACGGCTTGCTCCAGATCCTCCGGCGTCTCCACCCGCCAGGCCTTGACCCCGAATGCCTCGGCCACCGCCGCGTGGCTGGTGCGGTTGAAGTCCACATTATAGTAGCGCTTGCCGCAATCATCGCGCTGGCTGGCCTTGATCCAGCCGAAGCTGGCGTTGGAAAACACAACATAGGTGATCGGCGCGTTGCAGCGCACCACGGTTTCCAGCTCGCCGCAGGTGAAGTTGAAGGACCCGTCGCCCATCAGCCCCACGACCTTGCTGTCAGGCCGCCCGAACCAGGCGCCCAGAGACGCGGACAGCGCATACCCCAGCGCCCCATGGGCGCGGTTGGTGATATAGTGCCGGCCCGGGTGCTTTTGCTGCGAGTAGGCGTTGTAATACGGGCAGCTGGTGCCGGGGTCCGAGACTACGATGGCATTATCAGGCAGGTTGTGGTTCAGCGCGCGGATGATCTGCTCCGGCAGGACCTGTTCGGTCTGGCTGGCCGCCAGCGCCTCGAACCTGGCGAACTTGCGCTGTTTGATATCTGCGATTCTGGCAGCCGCACCAAACGCCGGCAGATCGCCCGGGCGCCCGTCCAGGTAGGCATTTATCGCCGCCAGCGCCAGCCTCAGGTCGGCCGCCACGCCCACCTCGGTGCGGTAGTTGGCGCCGATCACCATCGGGTCGTTGTCGATATGCACAATGCGGCAGCCAGGCTTCGGCGCCTCCCAGCGCGATGTGGTGGTGGAGCCCGCCCGGCAGCCCAGAAACACCACCAGATCGGCAGCCTCCATCATCTCCCAGGTTTCATCGGTGCCGCCGTTGGAGCCGACAACGCCCAGCGATTGCGGGTGGGTGTCGGCCAGCGACCCCTTGCCGGAAATCGAGGTGCCCACCGCGATGTCGAGACGGGACGCGAGCCGGCCCAGTTCCGCCATCGCGCCCGAAATCACCACGCCGCCGCCGCAGACAATCAGCGGCGATTTGGCGGAAAGGATCGCCTCGGCGGCGGCCTCTGCCGCGCCCGGTTCCGGCGCGGCGCGGTAGGCGGGGTAGCTTTGGTGCCTGGGATCGCCCCAGATATCACCGGCCGGAACCTCGTCGTGCTGAATGTCATACGGCAGCCCCAGATGCGCGGCACCGGAGCGGCCGGTGGTCATTGCCCGGAACGCCTGGCGCACCATGCGCGGAATATGGTCGGCGCGCTTGATCACCGTGTTGAACTTAGTCAGCGGCGCCATCAAAGCCTCCTGGTTCACCTCGGTCAGCGGGTATTTCCCGTAGGAGCCGACGGAAATATCGGTGGTGATTGCCAGCACCGCGTAAGAGCTTTCGTTGGCCTCTATCAGCCCCGGCAGGATGTAGGTGGCGCCGCCGCCGGACGGCCCCTCGCAAACGCCCACCCGCCCGGTCACGCGGGAAAACCCGTCGGCCATATAGGCCGCGCTGCGCTCATCACGGGTCAGCACGTGGGTGATGCCATGCTCCAGCCGGTTCATCGCATCGTAGAAAGGCAGCGTGGTGTCGCCGCACAGGCCAAAGATATGGGTGACGCCATGCGCCTCAAGCGCGCGCACCATCGCCTCGGCGCCAGTCATAGTGGTTGTCATGGGGGGCCTCCCAAAGCCTGCATAAAACCTGCTCCGGGCCGCAGCCCAGGATTCGCACTCATAACTGTATACAATTCTGTAGATAGAAGTGAAGGTTAAACTTCTATTAGAAAATAAGCCTCTAAGTTCTATGCACTAAGCGCCCGCCGTCATGACGCGTGCGGTTGGGACGGGAGCCAGGATTCTCCCAAAAATCCGCCTACCTTGCGGAGGCCGCCAGGATTTCCGTCACATATTCGCGCCAGGCCGCGGCAAAGCTGGCGGCCAGCTGCGACAGCGGCCGCTCGCTGGGGGTCAGGATCGAATAGCCAAAGGGGATCTGCGGCTCAAACGGCAGGAAGCGGATCCGCGCTTCGCCCGCGTGGCTTCGGCGGTAGCTTTCGGCGCTGAGCACATCGACCACCGCACAGGCCTGCCCGGCGGCGATAAAGTGGAACAGCGGCAGGAAATACTGCGCGTCATAGCGCAGGTTGAATTCGGCGCCCGCGGCCTGAAACGCCTGCGAGGTGGCCTGATAGGTGGTGTGGTCCGGCTGCAGCGCGCCCATCGGCTGGCCGCTGAGCTGGGCCGCGTTGATCACCTCCTGCTGCGCCAGCGGATGGCCGGCCGGCACGGCGCAGAGGCAATTGCTGGGCAGTTCCTCCGCCGCATAGAGTTTGCGGTCGCCGCGGAACCGGGTCATGTCGCAGAACCCGATGTCAAAGCTGTTGGCGGCAACCAGGCTGCGCACCTGCGGCGAGGACCGGGTGGCCAGCGTCACCCGCACCTCGGGCTTGCCGGCCACGAACCGGCTGATGAATTCCGGCAGCAGATAGGTCGACGGCCCCGGCATCGCCACGATGCGGATCGACCCCTGCACCCGGTCGCGCATGTTGGCCAGGTTCTGCTGTGCGGTCTCCATCCGCGACAGGATCTCGGTCGCCTCCGCCATCAGATACTGCGCTTCGGGCACCGGCACCAGGCGGCGGCCTTCGCGCAGGAACAGGGGCAGCCCCAGCTCCTCCTCCAGCGTTTTGATGGCGGCGCTGATGGCGGGCTGGGTGCGGTGCAGGTTGCGCGCCGCCTGGCTGACCGAACCGGTCTTCATGACCTCATGAAAGACCGCTAGCTGGTGAGAGTTCATGTTCCGGCCCCCTTGGCGCAAACCCATCATCAATCCGATCTATACATACAGTATAATTTTAAATTTGTACTTATGAGTTTCCTTACTCATGATGCAAAAATCGGAGGAGAGAGCTGCCGGGCAACGCGGCAGCCAAAACCAAGGGAAGAGACAATGGGATTTATCAAGACACTGACCGGGGCCGCGCTGGCCTGCACCATGCTGACCGGAACTGCTGTGGCGCAGGACATGACCTTTTTCCGCATCGGCACCGGCGGCGCGGGCGGCACCTATTTCCCGATCGGCGGCATCATCGCCAACGCGATTTCCAACCCGCCCGGCTCGCGCGCCTGTGACGAGGGCGGCAACTGCGGCGTGCCCGGCCTGGTGGCGATGGCGCAGTCGACCAACGCCTCTGCCCATAACGTGAACGCCATTCAGGCAGGCCAGATGGAGGCAGGATTGTCCGGCGCCGCGACCCTGCATTTCGCCTACCACGGCAAGGGCAAGTTCGAAGGCAACGCCAAGCCCGACCTGCGGGTGATCGCCAACCTGTTTCCGGAGGATCTGCACCTGGTGCTGCCCGAGGGCCACACGCTGGACAGCCTCGCGGATCTTAAGGGCAAGCGCGTGGGCATCGCCCAGGCCGGTTCCGGCACCCAGATCGCGGTGGAGCTGATCCTGGCCGACCACGGCGTCAATCGCGATAACATCGACGAGGCCGAGCTGAACAACGCCCAGTCCGCCGAACGCATCGCCGACGGCCAGCTGGACGCCTATTTCTATGCCGCGGGGACGCCGGTTGCGGCGATGATCCAGCTCGACAACACCAAGGGGATGGAGCTGCACAACTGGTCCGAGGAAGAGGTCAAGATGGCCAATACCACGGTGCCCTATTACATCCCCTCGACCATTCCGGCGGGCACCTATCCGGGTGTGGATTATGACGTGAACACCGTCGCCGTCTCCGGCATGCTGGTCACCAATGCCGGCATGGATGAAGAGCTGATTTACCAGATCACCAAGGCGATGTGGTCCGACACCGCCCGCAAGCTCTTGGACAACGGCCACCCCAAGGGCAAGGCGATCACGCTGGAAACCGCGCTGGACGGCGTTGAGGGCATCGGCGTGCCGCTGCATCCGGGGGCTGAGCGCTTCTACCGCGAAGCCGGAATGCTGAAGTAACGCTTTTCCACGGCATCTCAATACTTAATAACCGCCCGGCGGCACCGCCGGGCAGCGCCCGCCCCTCCCCACGGGAGGGCGCTTCACGCCCGCCCAGGGTCAGGCGCTGCCCTCAGTGTCACAAAGCAACCTGGCCCTCTGTTTCAAAGAATTACCGGAAAGCTTAAACACCTGCTGCAAGGAGATCCTCGCTGCTGCTTTCCGTTTCCCGGCACCCTGCCGGTGAAGCCCCGGAACTGGAGTTTCCCGATGTCCCTGGACACCCATCTCGACACCAAGGCGCTGGAGGAGCTGGAGAAGCAGTATGACTCCGCTCTGAACACGCGCGACAACGGACCCAAGCTGACGGGGTTCATCTATTGGGCCAGCATCGTCTTTGCCCTCTATCACCTGTGGACGGCCGGATTCGGCACGCCGGTGGACCATGTGCATATGGGCATTCACCTGGCGGGCCTGTTCCTGTTCATTTTCGTGGGCTTTCCCATGATCCGGACCGCGCGCAGCCTGGACTGGCGCGGATCCAATCCGCTGCGCCCCGGCAATGTGCCGCTCTATGACTGGGCGCTGACCGGCCTCAGCATCGCGGCGGCGCTGTTTCTCTGGGTCAGCTGGCGCGGCTTCGGCATGTTCGGCTTCGACATTGCCGAACAGGCGCTGCGGCAGGGCAACCCGTCCAGCCTGGATGTGTTCTTCGGCTCGGTGCTGATCCTGACGGTGCTGGAGATCGCGCGCCGCACCATCGGCTTTGTGCTGCCGCTGATCATCCTGGTGTTCATGGTCTATGCGCTGTTCGGCCCCTACATGCCCGCGCAGATCCTGAAGCACCCCGGCGTCAACTGGCAGCAGTTCGTCAACAACATGTATTTCCCGTCCGAAGGCATCTTTGGCGTGACGCTGTGGGTGGTTTCCACCGTGGTGTTCCACTTTGTGCTGTTCGGCGTGGTGGCGCAGCGGATGGGGCTTGGGCAGTTCTTTGTCGACAACGCCATGCTGCTCGCTGGCCGTTATACCGGCGGGCCGGCCAAGGTGTCGGTGGTGTCCTCGGCCTTTTTCGGCACCATCTCCGGCTCGTCGATTGCCAACACGGTCTCCACCGGCTCTCTGACCATCCCCAACATGAAGAAAATGGGCTACCCCGGCCATTTCGCAGGCGGGGTTGAGGCCGCGGCCTCGGCAGGCGGGCAGATCACCCCGCCGATCATGGGCGCGGCCTCCTTCCTGATGGCTGAATATCTGGAGGTGCCCTATACCACCATCGTGATCGCGGCGATCGTGCCGGCGCTGATGCACTATATCGGGGTGATCTCGATCGTGCATTTCACCGCCAAGAAGCTGGGCCTCACGGCCTATCCCAAGGAACAGCTGCCCAAGTTCCTGCAGGTCTGGAAGGACGGCTGGTACACCATTATTCCGCTGATCGCGCTCCTCCTGGTGCTGTTCTCGGGCTATTCGCCGAACATGGCGGCCTTCGTCGGCCTGAGCCTGTGCATCGTCGTCGGCTTCTGCGCCTTTGACAAACCGGCCACGCTGCTGGTGCCGCTGGCGCTGCTCGCCTTCATTTTCTGGAAGGCCTCGCCCTATTCCGGCGAGGGGTATACGCCGGTAATGGCCGGGATGCTGGCGGCGCTGACCGTCATCGGCTGCCTGCACCGCAATGAGCGGCAGAGCTTCCGCGACCTGTTCGACAGCTTCCATGTCGGGGTGCAATACGCGCTGGCCGTGGGCGCTGCCTCTGCCGCGGTGGGTATCGTGGTCGGTGTGATCAACACCACCGGCGTCGGCTTCCGTCTCGGCTTCATGGTCACCGGCGGGGCGGCGGATATGGCGGCAGCGATTGCGCCGTTCCTGGACTGGACCTCGATCGAGGCGTTCAGCCAGCCCTCGATCCAGCAGTTCCTGTCGCTGGTGCTGATCGCCATGGCCTGTATCCTGATGGGGGCCGGCCTGCCGACCACCGCGCTTTACATCATGCTTGTGGCGGTTGCGACGCCTGCCCTCAGCCAGCTGGGCGTGCCGCCGCTCGCCACCCATATGTTCGTGCTCTACTACGGTGTGATTTCCGAGATCACCCCGCCGGTCTGCGCCTCGGCCTATGCGGCGGCGGGGATTGCGGGCTCCAACCCATTCCGCACCGGGCTCAACGCCTTTACCCTGGGGCTGGGCAAGCTGATGGTGCCGATGGTGTTTGTCTACGCGCCCACCATGCTGATCGTTCTGCCGGAGCATTTCACGCTGCTGAGCTTCACCCAGGTCACCCTGACCTGCGCGGCGGGTGTCTTTGCCATCGCCACCGCTGTCTCGGCTTATTTCCTGGCGCCGCTTGGCGGTATCTGGCGGCTGCTGATGGCGGTCGGGGGCCTGCTGCTGGTGGCACCCTCCGGCGGCTCCGACATCGCGGCGCTTGCGGTGATGGCGCCGGTGCTGCTGCAGCAGCTGGGCCAGCAGCGCAAGCTTCAGGCGGGGGCGGCGCAATGAGCGCCCCCGTCTCCCCCGATGTGACGGTTCTGGGCGCCGGGATCGTCGGCATCTGCTCGGCCCTTTCGTTGGCAGAAAGGGGCCTCCGTGTCCGCCTGATCGACCGGGACGCACCGGGCCAGGCGACGTCCTACGGCAATGCCGGCATCATCTCGCCCTGGTCGGTGGTGCCGCAATCCATGCCGGGCCTGTGGAAGAAGGTGCCGGGCTGGCTGCTGGACCCGCTGGGGCCGGTGACGGTAAAGCCAAGCTACCTGCCCAAGGTCGCGCCCTGGGGCCTGCGGTTCCTGTCGGAAGGGCGCGAAGGGCGGGTTCAGCAGATCTCCGGCGCGATGGACACGCTGAACCGCAACTGCGTCGAGCTGTACCGCCAGCATCTGGCCGGCACCGGGCATGAGGATCTGGTGCAGGACAGCTATTACGTCCACGCCTTCCGCAACGCGGACGCGGCGGATCTGACCTCCGTCGACTACCGGATGCGCGGCGACCGCGGCGCAGACATGGAACGGATCGGCGCGGCAGCGCTGCGCGATCTGGAACCGGCGCTGACGCCGGAGTTTCAGGCCGCGATCCTGATCAAGGGCCAGGCGCGGGCGACCTCACCGGGGCGCATCTGCACCGTCTTGGCCGGGAAACTCCTGTCGATGGGCGGGGAAATCCTGCAGCAAACCGTGCGGGGCATCCAGCCTGCCCAAAGCGGCGGCTGGACCTATACCACCGAGGCAGGGCAGGAATGGACGCCCAAGCTGGTGCTGGCGATGGGCGTCTGGTCCGGCGAGCTGCTGAAACCCTTGGGCATCAGGATCCCGATGGAATCCGAGCGCGGCTACCACGTGTCATTCAAGAATCCGGGCGTCGCGCTGAACAATTCGATCATGGATATGGACATGAAATTCGTGGCCTCCTCGATGGAGGAAGGGCTGCGGGTGGCAGGCACCGCCGAATTTGCGGGCCTCGATCAGCCGCTGAACCGGAAACGGCTGGACGGGCTGGCGAGGCTGGCCCGCGCGCTGCTGCCGGACCTGCGGGCGGAGGATATGGACACCTGGTCCGGCCAGCGCCCCAGCCTGCCCGACAGCCTGCCCTGCATTGGCGAGGTCGAGGGCTTCCCCGATCTGATCGCCGCCTTCGGCCACAGCCACTATGGCCTGATGATGGCCCCGAAAACCGGGCGGCTGGTGGCGGATATCGTCAGCGGCACGCCGGTGAACGAAGACCTCTCGCCGTTCCGCGCGCGGCGCTATGAAAGGATCAAGGCATGACCATCCACCCCGGCGGGCAGAACATCTGCGGCGTCTCCATCGGCGTTCTGGCGCTGGAGAGCTATTTCCCCAAACCCCCCGGCCACATCAAGAACCCCTCCAGCCTGCCCTTCACCACGCTTTACGAGATGCTGGACGGGATCACGGTGCCGAAACTGCTGGCCAACCCCACGGGCGAGATGAAGGACCGGCTGATCGAAGCCGCCAAGCGGCTGGAGGCCAAGGGCGTGCGGGCGATCACCGGCTCCTGCGGGTTTCTGGCGGTTTTCCAGAAGGAGATCGCCGCAGCGGTGAATGTGCCGGTGTTTGTCTCCTCGCTGATCCAGGTGCCGCTGGCGCATCAGATGACAGGACGCAAGGTGGGGGTGATCACCGCCTCCGCCGCCAGCCTGACGGAGGCGCATTTGCGGGGCGTTGGCGCTGAAAACACGCCGGTGGCGGTGCAGGGGCTGGATGACGCGGAGGAATTCTCCACCGTGATCCTGCGCAATGAACGCACCGCGATGGATCTGGCCAAGGTCGAGACCGAACTGCTGGCCGCCGCCAGGGGCATGATCGCCCGCAACCCGGAGATCGGCCCGATCGTGCTGGAATGCACCGACCTGCCGCCCTATGCCCACGCGCTGCAGGCCGCGCTGAACCGGCCGGTGTTCGACATCATCACACTCTCTGAGATGGTCCACCGGGCCGCCCTGCGCATGCCGTTTCAGGGGTTTATCACCTGAAAGCCGGAATTTCGTCCAAAAACTGAAACGCCCGGCGGCAACGCCAGGCAGCAGGCAGCCGCAAAGAAGTCCGCCCCTCAGCCCCGGACTTTTTCGGATGCCCCCGCCCGGCAACCGCCTTACTGTGCCGGCAAATCAAACGCCTTTCGGTTGGACTTGCCATGCCCCAGATCACTGACCCTCTCCTTGACCAAATCCGCGCACGTTTCGCCCAGGTGGACGAATGCCCCCAGCAGGGGCCGCGCGTGTTTTTCGAAAACGCCGGCGGCGCGCTGACGCTGAATGCGGTGGTGGAGACCTCCGCCCGCTACGCCGCGATCCCCGACAACCAGGGCCGCGACAACCCCGGCAGCCATGAGCTGGTGCGGGTGATCGCCAGGGCCAAGGACGACATGCGCGTGATGATGAACGCGCCGGGCGGCCAGTTCTTCGCGGGCGAAAGCGGCACCGAGCTGTTGTTCCGCCTGATCATGAACGCTTGCCTCGGCACCGCCGCGGGCGGCACCGTTCTGGGCTCCACGCTGGAGCATCCCGCGACCCGTTCCGCCTGCGCCCGCTGGGCCGGGGTGGCGCGGCAGACACACGTGCTGATCCCGCATAACGACGCCACCGGCACGATCACGGCGGAGGCTTATGCCCGTGCGGTCACGCCGGATACCGTGGTGGCAACCATCGTCCATACCTCTCCGGTCACGGGCATGGGCGTCGATCTGGCCGCCTGCGCCGCTTCCATCCGCGCGGTGGCACCGGAGTGTTTTATCATCGTCGACGGTATCCAGCATGCGGCCCACGGCCGTATCGACCTGACCGCCTATGGCGTCGATGGCTATGTGATCTCGCCCTACAAGATGTTCTCGCGTCACGGCTATGGCCTCGCCTGGATCTCGGACCGGCTGACCGCCCTGCCGCATAACGCGCTGATCGGCGGGCCGGAAGACAACTGGGAAATGGGCACCCGCGACACCGGCAGCTATGCGACGCTGTCGGATGTAGCGGAATACCTGGAATGGCTCGGCGGCGAGGTGAGCGATGCCACGGACCGGCGCGCTAAATTCGTGGCGGCGGGGGAGGCGATCCATGCCCATGAAAAGGCGCTGACCGATGCGATGATCCATGGCACCGGCAACCTGCCGGGACTGGCCGAGATGGCGGGCGTCACCATTCTGGGCGGTGCAGACAACCCCGCGCGCGAAGGGCTGGTCTCGCTGACGGTCGCCGGCGTGCCCTCGGTGGAGGTCGTCAAACGCCTGAACGACCAGAGCATCCGCACCCATCTGCGCAAGGCGGACCATTACTCCGGCAATATCCTGACGCCGCTTGGCATGGACAGCTGCGTCCGCGTCTCCATGTGCCACTACAACAGCGTCGGCGAAGTGGCGAAGTTCCTCGGCGTGATGAAAGAGATCACAGTTTAAGGTCGCTCAATCTGGCAGCAAGTTGGCGCTGAGGGCAGCGCCCGGCCCTGGGTGGGTGCGTAAGCGCCCTCCCGTGGGGAGGGTCGGGCGCTGCCCGGCCTGTCGGCCAGGCGGTACCTTTAGAAGCAGGGTGTTCCGTCCGCCTACCAATGACCCCTCGAATCCGGGGCCATTGGGTCTGAATTCTTCACGGGTCATCCCGCGCCGCCGCCGCTAGGGTTGCCCGGAAGGATTTGGCGGCCCGCCCCGGCCTGCAGGGCGCGCTGTTACAGGCACGCAGGCAAGGGAAAACACGCATGAAAACCCATGCACAGGCAGTTGTCATCGGCGGCGGGCTGGTCGGCTGCTCGATCCTCTACCATCTGGCGAAACTCGGCTGGAACGACGTGGTGCTGCTGGAACGCGATGAGCTGACCGCAGGCTCCACCTGGCACGCGGCGGCCAATATCCACGGGCTGCACGACAACAACAACGTGACCCGCATCCAGCACTACACGATGAACCTGTATAAAGAGCTGGAGAAGGAAACCGGCCAGGGCTGCGGCGTGTTCCAGCCCGGCTCCCTGTATCTGGCCAAGACCGAGGAGCGCGAGCACCAGCTGCGCCTGCAGGAGGCCAAGGCGAAATACTACGGCCTGAACTTCCATGAGGTCAGCCGCGAGCAGGCCAAGGAGCTGCACCCGCTGGCGCAATTCGACGACATCCGCTGCATCATGTTCGAACCTGATGGCGGTAACGTCGATCCTTCCGGCGTGACCATGGCCTATGCGGCCGGCGCCCGCGCCATGGGCGCCCAGATCGAACGCTTCTGCCCGGTCATTGGCACCGAGCAGCAGCCCGACGGCAGCTGGATCGTGAAAACCGAAAAGGGCGACATTCACACTCAGTGGGTGGTCAACGCAGGCGGCCTGTGGGGCCGCGAGGTTGCGGCGATGGCAGACCTCACCCTGCCCTTGCAGCCGACTGAGCACCAGTATTTCGTGACGGAGTCCATCGACGCGGTCGCCAAGCTGGGCCGCCGCCTGCCCTCGATCGCCGACCGCGACGGCGAGTATTATTTCCGGCAGGAGGGCAACGGCTTCCTGATCGGCGCCTATGAGAAGGACATGCGGTTCTGGGCTGAGGAGGGCACCCCGCTGGACTTCGCGCATGAGCTGTTCCCCGACGATCTGGACCGGATCATGGAAAACGTGATCCGCGCCACCGAGCGGGTGCCCTGCGCCGAAACCGCAGGCGTCAAGCGGGTGATCAACGGCCCGATGATCTGGTCGCCGGATTCCAACGCCCTCTGGGGCCCGGTGCCGGAGCTGAAAAACTACTTCTGCTGCACCGGCATTATCCCCGGCTTTTCCCAGTCCGGCGGATTAGGCCTCTTGGCGGCGCAATGGATGATCGAAGGCGAGCCGCAGTACGACATGTTCGCCTGGGACCTGGCGCGCTTTGGCGACTGGGCCGATAAGAAATTCACCAAGGCCCGCGTCGAGGACCAGTACGCCCACCGCTTTGCCATCCACTTCCCGAACGAGGAACGCAGCGCCGGCCGCCCGGCCCGGGTGCGCCCGGCTTATGAGATGCAAAAGGAAATGGGCTGCGTCTTTGGCCTCAACTGCGGCTGGGAGCATCCGCTGTGGTTTGCGGACGCGCCCGGTGTCAAGGAAACCAACAGCTTCACCCGCCAGAACTGGTGGGAGCCGGTGGGCCGCGAGGTGAACATGCTGCGGGAAAACGTCGGCGTGATCGACATCTCGAACTTCGCCAACTACGTGATCAAGGGGCCGGGTGCGTTTGAGTGGCTGGACAAGCTGGTCGCCAACAAGGTGCCCACCGAGGTTGGCCGCTCCTGCCTGACCCCGCTGATTTCCGTGCGTGGCGGCGTGGCCGGTGATTTCACCATCACCAAGGTGGCGGATGATGAATACATGATGGTCGGCTCCGGCATGGCGGAACGCTATCACCAGCGGTTCTTCAACATGGTCGAACTGCCGGAAGGCACCACCTTTGAGGTCGCCACCAACCGCATCGCCGGTTTCAACGTGGCCGGTCCGAAATCGCGCGATATGCTGCAGCGGCTGACCAATGCCGACTTGTCGAACGAAGCCTTCCGCTTCATGCGCTCCCGCACCATCGACGTGGCCGGCGTGGAATGCCTGGCGATCCGCGTCTCCTTCACCGGCGATCTGGGCTGGGAGCTGCACTGCGCCGAAGGCGATCAGGTCAAGCTGTACTCTGCTCTGCTGACAGCGGCGGCAGACTTCGGCGGCGGCCCGGTTGGCGGCCGCGCCCTCGGCTCCCTGCGGATCGAGAAGGGCTATGGCTCATGGGGCCGCGAGTACAGCCAGGAATACTGGCCGCAGGAGGTTGGCCTCGCCGGTCTCATCAAGCTGGACAAGGACTTCCTCAACAAGGACGCCTATCTGAAGGTCAAGGGCAACGCCCCGCGCGAAGTGCTCTCGGCCTTTGAAATTGACGCGGTGAACGATGCCGATGCGTCGGGCGGCGAGCCTATTTTCACCCCGGACGGCAAACCGGTGGGCCGGGTGACGTCTGGCGCCTATGGCTACTCCGCCGGCAAGTCGCTGGCGCTGGGATATGCCAACCCGGCGGTCGCGGGGCCGGGGGATGCGGTTGAGGTGTTCATCCTCGGCAAGCCGCACAAGGCGCGCATTCTGGAAGCGGCAGCCTTTGATCCTTCGGGTTCACGGCTGCGGGCCTGAGGCACTGCGACAAGAAAACGGGCCGCTTGAGGTGGCGGCCCGAATAAATACGCAATGGGCAGTGCCCGACCGCGGGCGGAAGCGAAGCGCCCGCCCATGGGGGCGGTCGGGCGCTGCCCGGCCTTCAGCCGGGCGGGTCATAACAGTTGGCAAAAGCTATACAGGCACCATCCCTGCCGTCAGCCACTCCGCAAATGCGGCCTCGTCCACATCACCGGTGGCGAGATCTTCCATCATCCGCACCCCCTCCACCGGCGCCGGGCGGAACTGGTAGCCATTGAGGCGAAGAAAGGTGACAGCGGTCACAAACGCCGTGCGCTTGTTGCCATCGACAAATGCGTGCGCTTTGGCGATCCCGAAGGCATAGGCCGCGGCAACCTCCGCCACGCCTGCATCCGAATAGGCCGCCAGGTTCATCGCCCGCGCGCAGCCCATCTCCAGCAGCGCCCTGTCACGCATCCCCGCTGCACCGCCGTGGCGGGCGATCTGCCGGTCGTGAATGACAGTAACGGCTGCCAGCGGCACCCATTTATAAGTGCTCACGCAAGCGCCTGAAGCAGATCGCGGTTCTCATCCATCACGATCTCAGCCGCCGCCAGCGCCTCCGCCACCGAGGGGTCATGCGCCATCACCTTGAGGCTGCCGTCATCGCCGCGCACCACAAACAGCGTGTCGCCTTCCTTGGCGTCCAGCATCGTCAGCATCTCCGTCGTCAGGGTGATGACAGCGGAGTTTCCGACTTTTCTGATCTTGGTCTCAATCATTGGCAGGCCCTTTGTATATATACCCGTATATACGCGAAGCGCCGCCGGAATTCAATGTCCGCGGCACACGGCGGCCGACCGCTACAGCTCCATCTCCGCCGCGGCCTGCAGCAGCCAGGTCTTGAAATGCTTGACCGAGGGCGTGGCCGCCTTGTCCTTGAAGGTGGCGAAATAGGTCCAGGGGCAGTCGAGGTCAAACGCGAACGGCTCCACCAGCCGCCCGCTGGCCACCTGCTGGCGCACCAGCGATTTCGGCAGCACGACGCATCCCAGCGCATTGGCCGCAAACTCCAGCCCCATGTTGGAGGAGTTGGTCTGCAACCCGCCCCTCAGCTCGATGCCGGTCAGGCCGAAGTGCTTGGCAATCCTCTCCCAATAGACCGGGCGGCCTAGGATGTGGATCAGCTTGGCCTCGGCCAGCTGTTCGGGCCGGGTCAGAACCTCGCCGCCGACCCGGTAATCCGGCGCGCAGACCAGCGCCAGCTTCTCGTCCCACAGCTTCACCGCCGGGCCCATCACATCATCCACGTGGTTGATGGTGATCGAGATATCGGAGACGTTGGTCTCCACATCCACCCAGATCGTGCTGTGAATGGTCAGGTCGATGTCCGGGTGCGCCTTGGTGAACCCGTCGACCACACCGATCAGCCATTTCTCCGCCAGGCTGACCGGGCAGGAGATCACCACCTCCCGCTTGTGGCTTTGCGAAATCAGCAGCTGAGTGGCTGAATCAATCTCCTGCAGCGCATGGCGGACCGAGGGCAGATAGGCCTCGCCCACATCGGTCAGCGACAGCGAGCGCGGATGGCGCACGAACAGCGGCCGGCCGATGAATTCCTCCAGGCTGCGCACGTGGTTGGAGACAGCGGACTGGGTGCAATTCAGCTCATCCGCCGCCGAGGTGAAGCTGAGGTAGCGCGCGGCGGCCTCGAACGAGCGCAGGAATGTCAGATGGGGGAGATTCTTCATCAGGCGGTCCGCTGGCGGTTTCGGGGCCATGTTCACATGCTTTGGAATGCGCCGCAATTCCCAAGGGTTAGCGGCCCGCGATGGCCGGAAAGCGACGTTTGGTGCGCATTTCACGAAATATCCCGGCCCTAAGACCCCGGTTTCTTTGCGGGTCAGCGGATCCCGGACAGCCTAGCCTGACGCGGGAAACGCCCTGCGAAAGATCCGCCATGACCGACGCCTTCGACCGTGCTGCCGATTTCATCTTCGGGCTCACCCCCGCCGCCCTGCCGGAAACCACCCGCCAGGCGGCGGCGCTGATGTTCTTGGACACCATTGGCATCACCATCGGCGCCACCCCGATGGAGGCCGGCCGCATCGCCCGCGACACCGCCGTGGCGCTTTACGGCTGCGGCGAGGAGGGGCTGGGCGCCCGCCTGATGTTCGACGGCCGCCGGGTCAGCGCCGCAGGCGCCGCCTATGCCGCCGCCACCGCCACCGACAATCTGGACGGCCATGACGGCTATGCTCCGACCAAGGGCCACATCGGCGTGGCGGTGATCCCGGCCATCGCAGCGCTGGCCGAAACCGTGCCGGACTTCTCCGGTCCTGAGGCACTGGCGATCACCACCGTCGGCTATGAGCTGGCAGGCCGCGCCGCGCTGTCGCTGCATGCCACCGTCAGCGATTACCACACCTCCGGCGCCTGGAACGCGCTCGGGGTGGCGGCGGTGGCGGCGCGGATGCGCGGGCTGTCCCGCGCCCAGCTGCGCGAGGCGCTGGGGATTGCCGAATTCCACGGCCCCCGCAGCCAGATGATGCGCGAGATCGCCAGCCCCACGATGCTGCATGACGGCTCCGGCTGGGGCGCGCTGGCCGGGATGTCGGCAGCGGTTCTGGCCGGGAAAGGCTTTACCGGCGCCCCCGCGATCACCATCGAGGAAGACCGGGTGGCGGAGCACTGGCAGGACCTCGGCAGCTTCTGGCAGATGGAGCATCAGTATGTGAAGCCCTACCCGGTCTGCCGCTGGGCCCATGCCCCGGTCGACGCGCTGCGGCAGGTGATGCTGGAGCACGGTCTGTCGCATGACCAGCTGGCCAGAATCCGCATCAGCACCTTCCACGAAAGCGCTTGCCTCTACCCCGGCATCCCCGTCACCACCAGCCAGGCGCAGTACTCGCTGGGCTTTGCCGTGGCGGTGCAGGCGGCATATGGCCGGATCGGGGTCGAGCATATCTCCGGCGCGGGCCTTTCCGACCCGCTGGTTGCCTCGATCCACGAGCGGATTTCGGTCGCGGAGGCCGCGCGCCATTCGGTCCGCTTCCCGGCCTGCCGGGTTGCGGATGTGGTGGTGACGCTGACTGACGGGCGGGTGATCGAGTCCGGCGATGTCCACGCCCGCGGCGGCCCCGAAGCACCGTTTTCCCGACAGGACGTTGAGCGCAAGTTCATGGAATTCGCCGCCCCCGTGCTGGGCGCGGCCCGCGCCAGCGCAATCCGCGATGCGGTTCTGGGGTTCACCCGAGACGGCAGCAAGTTCTCGGATCTGAGCCGCCTGATCTATGGCGCGCCCGCCGTCTGAGCAGAAGGATAACGGCCTGGCAGGCGCAGGCGTGCGGTGAGAGAGAGGGAGCGAGGGGCCGGCCCCTCGCGCTCCCCGGAGTATTTCGGGAAAGATGAAAGCCCTGAGGCGCGGCCTCAGCCGAAATGCAGGGTTTTCACTTCCTGATAATCCTCCAGCCCCATCATCCCGCCTTCGCGGCCATTGCCGGACTGCTTGTAGCCGCCAAAGGGCGAGCCGTAATTGAAGCCGCCGCCGTTGATATGCACAGCCCCCGCGCGCAGCCGGGCGGCCACCCGTTCGGCGCGGTCCGGATCACCGGTCTGCAGATAGGCCGCCAGGCCGTAAGGCGTATCATTGGCGATGCGGATCGCGTCCTCCTCGTCCTCGAAGGGGATGATCACCAGCACCGGGCCGAAGATCTCCTGCCGGGCGATGGCCATGTCATTGGTCACATCGGCAAAGATGGTGGGGCGCACATACCACCCCGCGTCCAGCCCGCCGGGCCGGCCCAGGCCGCCGGCCAGCACGGTGGCGCCCTCGTCGATGCCGGTCTGGATCATGCTCTGCACCCGGTCGAACTGGATCTGGTCGAACATCGGGCCGATGTGATCGCCCTCCTGTTCCGGGTCGCCGACGGCCTGGCCCTGTGCTGCGGCCCTGGCGATGTCCAGCACCTCATCATAGCAGCTTTGCTCCACCAGCATCCGGGTCGGCGCGTCGCAGCTTTGCCCCGTGTTGTAAAAGCACTCCAGCACCGAGGCGGTGACCCGTTCCTCCAGGTCGGCATCGGCAAACACCAGGTTCGGGGATTTGCCGCCCAGTTCCAGCGTCACCCGCTTGACGGTATCGGCGGCGTCCTTGGAAACCGCGATGCCCGCCCGGGTCGAGCCGGTGAAGGACATCATGTCGATACCGGGATGCCGCGACAGGCCTGCGCCAACAGCCGGGCCGTCGCCGTGGATCAGGTTGAACACCCCCGCCGGAAAGCCCGCGTCATGGATCATCTGGGCGTAAACGGCGGCTGACATCGGCGTATGCTCCGACGGTTTCAGCACGCAGGTGCAGCCTGTGGCCAGCGCCGGCAGCACCTTCAATGCGATCTGGTTCACCGGCCAGTTCCACGGCGTGATCAGGCCGCAGACCCCGATCGGCTCGCGCACCAGGATGTCGCCGTTGGGCAGCGTCTCGCGCAGCTCCTGGGCTTTCAGCGCGTCCAGGATGGCTTCCAGGTGCCCGATCCCCGAATCGGCCTGGGCCTCGCGCGCCATCGTGATCGGCGCGCCCATTTCGGCGCGCATCGCCTGCGCCAGCACTTCGCGCCGCTCCTTGCTGAGTTCCAGCAGCTTCTCCAGCAGCGCGATCCGCTCCTCCCGCGAGGTCCGGGAGTAGCTGGCGAACGCCTCCCTGGCGGCCGCGACAGCCGCGTCCACATCCATTTCATCGCCGAGGATGATCGTGCCGATCCGCTCCTCCGTTGCCGGGTTCATCACCGGGAATTCCCGGGTCGAATGCGGCGTCACCCAGGCGCCGCCGATATAGAATTTTTGCAGGTCCATCAGGTTGTTCTCACTTTCACGTCGCAATTGCGGTTCAGCTGTCCCAAGGGGCTGCCGGCGGCGGCGCCGCGGCTGTGGTTCAGCCCGCGCGCCGGCAAACAGTGGACCCGCCCTGTGCATGCGTCAAGCGCAGGCGCAGGCGGGCGGGCCGTCTCCTGTCTGGCACGGCGCGCTGCTGACTGGGCTGGCAGGATGACCCGCCCCGGCCGGGCCGGAGGGGGCAAAAACGCCAGACTGGCCCGGATTTGCGCACCCTCCAGCCTGTGGGCCGCACGCATCAGTTCCGGACAAAGCCGCAGCGGGCGGCAGGAAGAGCTTCGCGGCGCCGTCCGGTGCTGCCTATGATTCCGGGAACGCCCGCATCAGACAGGGCGCCCAGAGGCAAGCCATGAGCAGATCCAATTGGACAGCCCGTTCCGTGCTGCTGGCCGGAACTCTCCTGTGCAGCTGCACCGCCGCGGGCCGGGATTACCAGCGTCCCGCCTTCGCGGTGCCGGCCGGCTATTACCAGACCCGCAGCTTTGCCACCGCGCAGGGCGCGGCTGAGACCTGGTGGCATGGGCTGAACGATGCCGCCCTGGACCGGCTGGTGGCGGCCGGGCTGGCGCAGAACCTGGATATCAAATCCGCCCGCCAGCGCCTCAAGGCGGCTGAGGCGGTGCGCCGCGCCAGCGGCCGTCCGGAACAGGTGCGCGGCGATCTTGAGGGCAGTTCGGTCTTTTCGCGCCGGGACTCGCAGGACGGCTCAACAAGCCTGGACTCCGCCGAAATCGGCGCCACCTATGTGTTCGACCTGTTCGGCGGCTTCCAGCGCCGCTCCGAACGGGCCGTTGCCGACCGCGACGCGCAGTTCTACCAGATGGCCACCACCCGGCTGGCGATCATCGACGCGATCACCCGCACCTATATCGAGGCGCGGTTTTTCCAGCGCGGTGCCGCCGTTACCCGCAAGACGATCGGGCTGCGCCAGCAGATCCTGGCCACGGTGGAGGAGCTGGAGGCCGCCCGCGCCGTCCTCGCCCTGGATCTGGAGCGCACCAAGCTGCAGGTCGCCAGCGCCAAGGCGGATCTGCCGGGCTTCATCTCCGGTTATGAGGCGTCCGTTTTTGCCCTGGCCACGCTTCTGGACCGCGACGCCTCCGAGGTATTCGCGATGATGCAGAACAGTTCCGGCCAGCCCCATCCCTCAACCCAGCCCGAACTGGGCGTGCCTGCCAGCCTGCTGCGCAACCGCCCCGATGTGCTGCTGGCCGAAGCCCAGCTGCGCAGCGCCACCGCCGGTATCGGCGTCACCGAGGCGGAGCTTTACCCGTCGCTCGAAGTCACCGGCTCCATCGAGGCGTTCCGCGGCCTGCCCGATCTCTACCAGATCGGCCCGTCGCTGCGGTTGCCGCTGTTCAACCGCCCGGTTCTGCGCGCCTTCCACGAGCGCGCCATCGCCGAGGCCAAAGCCACCGAATACGATTACCGCGCAGCGGTGCGCGGCGCGGTGGAAGAGGTGCAGGCGCAGCAAAGCGCGCTGAAGGCCGCCCGCGAGCGCACCGCAGCTCAGGCGCGGGCGGTCGGACTGGGCGGCAAGGTTGCCGATCTTGCGCGCGAAACCTTCCGGGCCAATGAAATCACCCTGTTCGACCTTCTGAACACCGAGGAAGCCTTGCGCGACAACGAGCTGGGCCTGATCGCCGCCCGCCGCGACCTGGCGCTGGCCTGGTCCCGGCTGCAGATCGCCTTGGGCAAGGGCTGGGCACCCGATCACCCCCCGGCCAGCGCGGTCGCGGCCTTGGAGGCGGCAGAGTCAGACCCTGAGAGAGAGTAAGGTGAAACCGTGTTGCGTACGCCGCGGACCGGCCTGCCCCTTGGCGGCGCGGACGCTGCCCGCGCCGTGCCGCAGCCCTGGCCTCAGGCCTGTTCTTCCTGCATCTGCTCCACCATCCGGCGGGCGCGCTTGCACTGCAGCTTGTCGCGCAGCGGGCTGTCGGGGTCGATGTCCTTGGAGCAGACGACGCATTTGTCGGCACCGGAAATCGCGTTCAGCCCGCCGCAGCTGCCCTTGATCTTCTTGCCCATCAGCATCACCCCCAGCGACATGCCCAGGGTCACGATCAGAAGCAGGATAAAGGCCAAAAGAAAGGTGCTCATTGGGGTCCCTCGCGATGTCGCTCAGTACGCGGCTCAGTTTCCGGTCAGCGCCTCGAAAGCGCTGCTTGCAGAGGTAATATAGGCATCTTCGCCGGCTTGCACGTCCCGATCGATGAAAAACACGGCAAGTTTATGCTGCTCCGCCAGCTTCAGCCCGTCCGCGCTGCCCAGAACCAGCATCGCGGTCGCCCAGGCATCCGCCAGCATCGCGTTCTCCGCGATCACCGTGACCGAGGCGGTGCGGTGCGTCACCGGCCGCCCCGCCACCGGGTCCAGGATGTGGGAATAGCGCTGGCCCTCATGCTCGAAATAATTGCGGTAATCGCCGGAGGTCGCCAGTCCCAGGTTGCTGACCGGCACGATCAGCTGCACCGTCTGCGCCGCCGCATCCGGTTTCTCGATGCCGATGCGCCAGGCCTCGCCCTTGGCGTTTTGCCCCTTGGTCACCAGATCGCCGCCGATTTCCACCATGTAGTTCTCAACGCCAAAGCCCTGCAGCGTCTGCGCCACCGCGTCGACGCCATAGCCCTTGGCAATCGCCGACAGGTTGATGCCGGTCTGCGGCGCGGATTTCTTCAGGGTGCCGGCACCTGCATCCAGCGTCAGCAGCCGCGCCTGCCCGACGCCCTCCAGCGCTTTGGCAATGGCTGCATCCGACGGCACCGGGTCCTCCGGCTTGCGCGGGCCGAAGCCCCACAGCTCGATCAGCGGGCCAAGCGTCACGTCGAACTTGCCGCCGGTCTTTTCATGCACGTCATTGGCCGCCGCCAGCACATGGGCAAATTCCGGCGACACCCGCACCGGCGCGGTGCTGCGCGCGGCGGAAAAGGTGGACACTTCCGAGGCCGGATCCCAGTTCGACATCTTGGCGTTGACCGCCGCCAGGGTGGCCTCCACCTCCGCGGCCAGCCGCTCTTGGTCCAGATCCGCACCGATGGCGATCACGCTGTAGGTGGTGCCCATGGTCTGGCCCGACAGGCGGACCTCCTCCGGCTCGCTGCCGAACCAGCAGCCGGACGCCAGCAGCACCGCGGGCAGGATCAGGGCAAGCAGGAACCTTCTGGGCATCGGTCAACCTCCGGGGATAAAACTGGCGCTGCTATGCCCCTGCCCCGCGCCAGAGTCAAATGCCGCCTCAGAACTTCAGCGGCACAAAGGCCAGCGCCAGAAGGCCAACCGCGGCGGGCACCCCGAACAGCCAGGCCCTCAGCCGCGCATCGGGCGGCTGGGTCTTCCAGTTCTGCCGGTACAGATGGCCGCAGACCACCACCACGAACACGGTCAGCGCGCCGGTGACGGGGGTCAGATAGAGGGATTCGAACATGTTGTTTTCCGGCCTTTGTTAGCGCTCGCGTCATTTCGCCTCTTCCCGGACAGCAATCCGCCGTTAAGATGGGGGCATGACCTGATGCAGGATAGGAGGAGACCCGCGCATGGCACCGTTCTCATACCAGCCTCCGACCCGGGGCGACAAGGCCGGGCAGCAAAGCCACAGCCAGTCGCCCGAGTCGAATTTGTCGCACGGCCAGTCGACCGTTGCGAAGCTTCTGGAGGCCAAGGGCGACGCGATTTTTGCGATCCGCCCGAACGACACCGTCGGCCATGCGGTGGAGGCGCTGCGCGACAAGCGCATCGGCGCGCTGGTGGTGACCGACCAGAACGGCGCGCTGCAGGGCATCCTGTCGGAGCGCGACATCGTGCGGCGGCTGGCGGAAACGCCGGGCCACACCCTGCCGCAGCTGGTCGAGGACATCATGACCCGCGAGGTCAAGACCTGCAAACCGGACGACCTGCTGATCGACGTCGCCAAAGTGATGAACGAGGGCCGCTTCCGCCACCTGCCAGTGGTCAAGGACGACCGTCTTTGCGGGATGATCACGGTGGGCGACGTGGTGAACTTCCGCCTGCAGGAGCTGGAGTATGAGGCCCTGCGCATGAAACAGATGATCGTCGGCTAGGCCGCTTGGCCTTTCCGGCACAGGCGCCGGCCCGGACACCCTGCGGTGCTCCGGGCTGATTCTGCTGGCGGACGACAGCAAACCCGATGCCCGCAGAGGAAAGCCAAGGCGGCTTTTGTGCGGGACGGCTCTGTTGCACAAATCTGCTGACAGCCGAGCTTCCCCTGTCCGCGGACAAACTTATCCCAGGATCTCTGTGACGGGTATGCCGAGCGCGGTGTAGCCGTTCATGACGGCGATGCGGACATGGAGCTCCGCGACTTGGCGATCGAAGTCCCGTGCCATAAGGCGCTGATGCGCCGGGGCACACAGGCAAATTCGTTCTGGATCATTGCTGCTGAGACCCGGCAAAAATGAAACCGGCGGGAGCGTCTCCGCCCCCGCCCGTTCCGGTGCATGAGTATCCGCCGCCCCGGCCGCGCCGCGCCCTCCCGGACGTGGGGCGCAGGCGGTCAGGTCACGGCGCTTGTGCGCCCGGCGGCGGACGCAGCCCTGGCAAGGCACTGGCGCGCGTCCGTCATGAGGTGCGCCAGAATATCCCCCGCAGGCGGCGCCGAGCGGATCATGCCGATGCCTTCGCCCGCAAAGGCGGTTGCGATTTCCGGATCCCCCGCCTCCTGAGCCGCCGCCCATTTGGCCGCTTCAGCGCCCGCTTCCAGCTGCAAGGCGTCCTCTGCCCCGTGCCACTTCTGAATGAAAGGGTTGCGCAGAACCCGGACGTTGTAGCGGCCGGGCCAGTCCAGACCGCGGACCACGTCCACGACCCGGGTGCGGATGGTGTCATCCCCCGTTGCCGCCAGCGCGCGGTCCAGAATGCGCGGATGCACCAGCGCCTCGCGCGAGGCCCAGAACCGGGTGCCGATCACCGCGCCGTCCGCGCCAAGCATCAGGGCCGCTGCAAGGCCGCGCCCGTCCGTGATACCGCCTGCGGCGCACAGCAGCGCCTGGCTGTTCTGGCGCGCGATCTCGTCCGCGATCTCGGGCACCAGGGCAAAGGTGCCGCGGGCCTCGCCATGGCCGCCGGCATCCGCCCCTTGGGCGACGATGATGTCCGCTCCGCAGTCCAGCGCCTGCTGCGCATCGCGCAGGGTCTGGACCTGGCAGATCAGCGGCACGCCGGCCTGCCGGATCGCCGGCGCAAACGGCGCCGGGTCGCCGAAGGACAGGAAAACCGCCGCCGGGTCCTGCGCCAGCACCCGCTCCAGCAGGTGCGGCTGTTCCGCCAGCTTCCAGGTGATCAGCCCGCAGCCCGCGCGGGTGCCCGCGGCGAGGGCGTACTGCTGTTCGATCCACCCGGCATCTCCGTAACCGCCCCCGATCATGCCCAGCCCGCCGGCATTGGAGACAGCGCTGGCCAGCGCGCCGCCCGCCGCAAAGGCCATCGGCGCCTGGATCACCGGACAGGTGATCCCCAGCGCCTCTGTCAGCCGCGTCCTCATTGCGCCTGCTTCCGGTACTCCTGCACCGGCAGGCCGCCAACGCCCCAGTCCTCCAGCGGGACCTCATCGATCACCACAAATGTGGTCGCCGGGTTCTTACCCAGAACGTCCTGCAACAGATCAGTAACCCCGGTGATCAGCTGGGCCTTTTGCTCTGCGCTGGGGCCGGTGCCATCGGGGCCGCCTTCGCGGGTCACTTTGATATTCACATAAGGCATCGTTCAGTCCTTTCGCGGAACATATGAGAACACTTTTGCCACGATGCGCCATTCGGCGCCGTAGCGGACAAGGGTCAGCAGGTCGTGAAAATCCCGCCCCATCATGGTCATCCGGGCGCTAACGCGGGCCAGCCGGCCGCTGGCAAAGGCAATCTCCAAAATCTCCTCCTCGCGCGCCTCACCACGTTTGGCCGGCGGCTCACGGCTATCGACGCGGGCCATGTAGGTTTCAAGATCCAAATACAGTTCGTCGCCTTCGGTGGCGCAGACATAAGCCAGCCGCGGGTGGAAAACCTTGCGCAGCAGGGCGCTGTCGGCCTGATGGAGGCCCTCGAAATAGGCCTCCATCAGTGCGCCGACCTGTTTGTGGCCGGCAGGCGTCATTGGATCAGCCCCTCTGCGCGCATTGCGGCCTGGGCCGACGGGCGGGCAGCACTGCGGCTGACAAAGGCGGCCAGATTGGGCCAGCGGGCCAGATCGATGCCGGTGAAGTTCGCCCAGTTCGAAACCACGAACAGATAGGCATCGGCCACCGAGAACCGGTTTTCGACCAGCCACTCGCGGCCATCCTCCAGCTGCGCCTCGATCAGGTCGAATTTGCCCGCAACCGCGGTGCGCGCGTCGTGCTTGCCGGCCTCGGGCGTGCCCTCGCGGAACAGCGGGCTAAAGGCCTTGTGCAGTTCGGTCCCGATCCAGTTGAGCTGTTCCTGCATCCGCGCCCGGGCCAAGGTTCCCGCCGCCGGCGCCAGCCCTGCCTCCGGGTGGCTGTCCGCGATGTACTGGAGAACAGCCGCCCCTTCAGTCAGGATGCTGCCGTCGTCCAGGCCCAGGGCCGGAACATAGCCTTTGGGATTGATCGCACGGTAATCCGCGCCGCTTTCGGTCCGCCCCGCCGCGGTGTCGACCGCTTCGATATCAAACGGGCGGCCGGTTTCATACAGGGCAATATGGCTGGCCAGCGGGCAGGCACCGGGTTTGTAGTAGAGTTTCATGACAGTCTCCTGTGGTGGTGATGCCCTCTAACTACCTCCTGATATGATTGATTGATAATATTGTGTTTTCAGCATAACGATTAGGTAATCTGATCATGTTGGAAGCCGATGAAACACGACCAGCTCCTGGCCCTGGAGGCGATTGTCTCCACCGGAACCTTCCGCGGCGCGGCAGAGCGCCTGAACAAGTCGCAGTCCGCCATCAGCCACACAATCCGCCAGCTGGAGGAGGAGCTGGAGCTGGAGCTGTTCAGCCGCGAGGCCTACCGCCCCGCGCTCACCCCGGCAGGCGAGATATTTTACCGCGAGGCGTCGCGGGTGCTGCGGCAGATGCAGGGGCTTCGTTCCACCGCCGCCCGGCTGCGCGCCCGCGAAGAGCCGGAGCTGACACTTGCCGTCAGTGCCACCATGGACCTGGACCCTTTGCTGCCGGCGCTTGCGGACACCGGACGGCGCCACCCGGCGACCCACCTTCGGCTGCGCATGGAAATGATGGGCGGCCCGATTGCCCGGCTGATGGAGGGCAAGGCGGATATCGCGATCGCCTCCCTCGACGGGGTGCCGCTGGACGACGTGGAGGCAGAGCCGGTTGCCGAGGTCACGATCCGGCCGGTGGCCAGCCCCGCCTTGAACCTGCCCGCCGGACCCCGCGCCTTGTCGGCATCCGAAATGCAAAGCCATGTGCAGGTGGTCGCCGCCGGCACTGGCGGTGCTGCGCATGAACAAAGCCGCGATCTGTTGCCCGGGGGCTTGAAATGGACGGTTTCCGATCTCGCGGCCAAGAAAAAGGTGATCCTCGCCGGTCTCGGCTGGGGCGGCCTGCCGGATCACATGACAGAGGAGGAACGGCGGTCCGGGGCTTTGCTTCCCCTGAACCTGGAGGGGTTTCCGCTGCGCCGGACGATGATTTTCAAGATGCGGCGCAGGGATCAGGCAATAGGTGTCGTTGCCGATGAGCTTTGGAACAGGATCGGGACTGCCATGCCGGCCTAGAGCAGGACCTGCCCCACGGCGGCCGGTCCGCTCCAAACGGCAAAGCCCCGGATGTCTCCATCCGGGGCTTTTGGTCTTCCGCTTCGGGGTCCGGCTCAGCCGCCGAAATCGTCGAGCATGATGTCCTCGCGGTCCACGCCCAGGTCCAGCAGCATGTTGATCACCGACTGGTTCATGATCGGCGGGCCGCACATGTAGAATTCGCAGTCTTCCGGCGCCGGGTGGTTCTTGAGGTATTCCTCATACAGAACATTGTGGATAAAGCCGGTGTAGCCGTCCCAGTCATCGTCCGGCTGCGGGTCCGACAGGGCCACGTGCCATTCAAAGTTCGGGTTTTCCGCCGCCAGCTGGTCGAAGTCCTCGACAAAGAACATCTCTTTCTTCGACCGCGCGCCGTACCAGAAGCTGATCTTGCGGTTGGTCTTCAGGCGCTTCAGCTGGTCGAAGATGTGGCTGCGCATCGGCGCCATGCCGGCGCCGCCGCCGATGAACACCATCTCCTTTTCGGTGTCGCGGGCGAAAAACTCGCCGAACGGGCCGGAAATGGTGACCTCATCCCCCGGTTTCAGGTTGAAGATGTAGGACGACATCTTGCCCGCCGGAATGTCGCTGCTGCCCGGCGGCGGCGATGCGACGCGGACGTTCAGCATGATCATGCCCTTCTCGTCCGGGTAGTTCGCCATCGAATAGGCGCGCTCGACCGGCTCATCCACCACGGATTTGTACTGCCACAGATTGAAGCGGTCCCAATCCTCGCGGTACTCGTCCTGGATGTCGAAGTCGGTATAGGCCAGCTGGTGCTCCGGCGCTTCGATCTGGATGTAGCCGCCGGCGCGGAAATTCACGTCCTCGCCTTCGGGCAGCTCCAGCACCAGCGCCTTGATGAAGGTCGCCACGTTCTCGTTGGAGCGCACCTTGCAGCGCCATTTCTTGACGCCGAAGACCTCTTCGGGGACTTCGATATCCATGTCCTGCTTGACCGCAACCTGACAGGACAGGCGGTCGCCGCAGGCGGCTTCGCGCTTGGTGATGTGGCTTTCCTCGGTCGGCAGGATCGAGCCGCCGCCGGAATGCACCCGCACCCGGCACTGCGCACAGGTGCCGCCGCCGCCGCATGCGGAGGGGACGAACAGTTTCTCTGCCGCCAGCGTTTGCAGCAGCTTGCCGCCCGCGGGCACCGAGATGGTTTTTTCACCGTTGATGGTGATGTTGACGTTGCCGGTGGAGACCAGGCGGGAGCGGGCGGCCAGAATGACAGCCACCAGCGCCAGCACGATCACCGTGAACAGGACAACGCCGAGCGTGAAAGTTTCCATGTTTCCGCGCTCTCCTTACAGTTTGACGCCGCTGAAGGACATGAAGGCCATCGCCATCAGACCTGCGGTGATAAAGGTGATGCCCAGGCCCTGCAGGCCGTCCGGCACGTCGGAATACTTCAGCTTCTCACGCACGCCCGCCATCGCGGTGATCGCCAGCGCCCAGCCGAAGCCGGAGGAGAGGCCGTAAGTGGTTGCCTCGGCAAAGTTGTAGTCGCGCTCCACCATGAACAGCGAGCCGCCCAGGATCGCGCAGTTCACCGTGATCAGCGGCAGGAAGATCCCCAGCGCGTTGTAGAGCGGCGGGAAATACTTATCGAGGATCATCTCCAGGATCTGCACCATCGCCGCGATCACCCCGATATAGGAGATCAGGCCGAGGAAGGTGAGGTCCACATCCGGGAACCCCGCCCAGGCCAGCGCGCCCGGCTTCAGGAGGTAGGTCAGCAGCAGGTTGTTGGCAGGCACGGTGATGGCCTGCACCACCATCACCGAAATCCCCAGACCCAGCGCGGTGGAGATCTTCTTGGACACCGCGATGAAGGTGCACATGCCCAGGAAGAAGGACAGCGCGAGGTTTTCGACAAAGATGGCCTTGACGGCGAGTGAAATCAGCCCTTCCATCAGTGCGCCTCCACGGTTTGGATTTTGTATTCACGCTCTTCCACCTGGTTCGGCTTCCAGGTGCGGAAGGCCCAGATGATCAGGCCGATGATAAAGAACGCCGAGGGCGGCAGCAGCAGCATGCCGTTGGGCACATACCAGCCGCCGTTGTTCACGGTTTCCAGCAGGGTGATGCCGAACAGCGAGCCGGAGCCGAACAGCTCACGGATGAAACCGACCAGCATCAGGATCAGGCCGTATCCAAGGCCGTTGCCCACGCCGTCGATGAAGGACGCGACCGGCGGGTTCTTCATCGCAAACGCCTCGGCGCGGCCCATCACGATGCAGTTGGTGATGATCAGGCCGACGAAGACCGACAGGGTTTTCGAAATCTCAAAGGCATAGGCCTTCAGCACCTGGTCCACCAGGATCACCAGCGAGGCGATGATCACCATCTGCACGATGATCCGGATCGAGCCCGGGATCTGGTTCCTGAGGATCGAGATGAACATCGACGAGAACGCGGTCACGAAGGTCACCGCCAGGGTCATCACAAAGGCCACCTGCAGCGACGAGGTCACCGCCAGCGCCGAGCAGATGCCCAGCACCTGCAGGGTGATCGGGTTGTTGTCGACCAGCGGGTCGATCAGCATGTCTTTCTTGCTCTGGGACATCAGAACTCTCCCGCTTGCAGTGACTTGAGGAACGGCCCGTAGCCTTCTTCGCCCATCCAGAACCGCACCAGGTTGTCGACCCCGGCAGAGGTCAGCGTGGCACCGGCAAGGGCGTCGATGTAATGCTCGCGGCCGGCGGCCGGCACGGTCTTGGACACGGTGATCTCCAGATCGCCGTCTTCATCGCGCAGCTTCTTGCCATGCCACAGCGCTTTCCAGCGCGGGTTGTCCACCTCGGCGCCAAGGCCCGGGGTTTCGCCGTGCTGATAGAACTGCAGGCCAAAGATGTCGTTGCCGTTCTCCTCCACCGCGATGAAGCCATAGAGGGTGGACCACAGGCCATAGCCGTGGATCGGCAGGATCACCTTGTCCAGATCGCCGTTTTCCTCGCGCAGCAGGTACACGGTCTTGTAGCGCGACTGGCGGCCGATGCCGGCCGGGTCGTTCTCCAGCTCGCGGCTCAGCTCCGGATCCTGCGCGGCAGCCAGCCCGTCAAAGGTGGCGGCGTCGAACTGGCCGGTGAAGGTGCTGGTTTCCAGATCCAGCACCTGAGGCTCAAACGCGGCAAAGGCTTCGGCCACATTCTGGCCCGGCTCATAAAGGCCGGCCACCTGCAGAACGTTCAGCTGCTTGTCGCGCTTCTTGTTGGTTTCCTGCACCGGGCGCAGGGACACGGCGGCGGTGGACACGATCATCGAGGCCACCAGGCAGACGGCGACGGCGATGAACACGGTCTTGCCAACCGAATCCGGCGATGCGGCGAGGAAGCGGCCAATCAGGCCCTTGCTTTGGGTATCAGCCATGGCGGCGCGCCCTCCGTTTGATGTTTGCCTGCACCACGAAGTAGTCGATCAGCGGCGCAAAGACGTTGCCGAACAGGATCGCCAGCATCATGCCTTCCGGGAAGGCCGGGTTCAGCACCCGGATCAGCACCACCATCACGCCGATAAGCGCACCGTAGATGTAGCGTCCCGCGTTGGTGTGGCTGGCCGAAACGGGTTCGGTCACCATGAACACCAGGCCAAAGGCATAGCCGCCCAGCACCAGGTGCCAGTACCACGGCATCGCAAACATCGGGTTGGTGTCGGACCCGATAAGGTTCAGCAGCACCGAGAAGGCGATCATGCCGCCCAAACAGCCCGCGATCAGGCGCCAGTTGGCGATCTTGGTGGCCAGCAGGAAGACCAGGCCGATGGCACAGGCCAGTGTCGAGGTCTCGCCGAAGCTGCCCTGGATGGTGCCGAAGAACGCATCCGACCATTCGATGCCCTTGGCGGCCAGCGCCTGCACGCCGTCAGCGGCCGTGACACCCAGCGCGGTCGCGCCGGAGAAGCCGTCAACCGGGGTCCAGACACTGTCGCCCGACATATTGGCGGGATAGGCGAAATACAGGAACGCACGGCCCGTCAGCGCCGGGTTCAGGAAGTTCTTGCCGGTGCCGCCAAAGACTTCCTTGCCGATCACCACGCCGAAGATGATGCCAAGCGCCACCTGCCACAGCGGCGTCGAGGCCGGCAGGATCAGCGTGTACAGCATCGAGGTCACCAGGAAGCCCTCGTTCACCTCATGGCCGCGCACGGTGGCAAAGATCACCTCGAAGATGCCGCCCGCAACCAGCGTCACGATATATAGCGGCAGGAAGTACAGGAACCCATGTGCGATATTGGCCAGCGGGTTCGACGCATCCAGCGAAATCCCCAGCGCCTGCAGCACCGCAACGCGCCAGCCGGTGGCCGCATCCGCGCCCAGCATCGCAATCGCGGAGTTGGTCTGGAAGCCGGTGTTGTACATGCCCCACAGGATGCAGGGGATGGTGGCGATCACCACATAGGTCATGATCCGCTTCATATCGATGTAGGAGCGGGCATGCGGCGCCACGGCGGTGACGGTTTTCGGGGTATAAAGGAAGGACTCCACCATCTCGTAGACGGGGAAGAGCTTTTCGTACTTGCCCCCCTTCTCGAAATGCGGCTCGATCCTGTCAAAGAAGCTGCGCAATCCCATCCGGCTCAGCCCTCCTTTTCAATCTTGGTCAGGCAGTCGCGCAGCGCCAGCCCGTATTCGTACTTGGCCGGGCAGGCAAAGCCGACGAGGCCCAGGTCCTCTTCGTCGAGCTCCAGCGCACCCAGCTCCTGAGCGGAGTCGGTGTCCATCACCAGCAGCGCGCGCAGCAGCTGCGTCGGAAGGTAGTCCTGCGGCATCAGCCGCTCGAAGGTGCCGGTGGGCACCATCGCCCGGCGGCCGCCATTCAGGTTGCTGGTCAGGTTGAACAGCTTGCGGCTGAGGGCAGAGCCCAGCACCGGCTGCACGGCGTATTTGCCGGGCATCGGGCGGATCCAGCCCATCGGGATCTGCGCGCGGTCTTCCTCGATGATCGCGACCTGGCGGGCAAAGCGGCCCAGATAGGCCAGCGGGCCTGCCGCGTGGCGGCCCGACAGGATCGAGCCGGAAATCACCCGCACCGGGCCGTCCGATGCGATCTCGCCGCGGGTCAGCTCCTCGGTGGAGGCGCCCGCCACGGTGCGGACCAGACGCGGCGCGCGCGCAGCGGGACCGGCCAGCGCTACCACGACAGAGGGGTCCAGATGACCGGTTATCAGCAGGCGGCCGATGGCGATCACGTCCGGATAGGACACGGTCCAGACCTGATCGTCCGCGCGCACCGGATGCAGGAAGTGGATGTGGGTGCCGGCCAGACCGGACGGGTGCGGCCCGTCGAAGGCCGCGGCTTCCACACCGGCGAGACCGGCGCCGGGAATGCTGTCGCCTGCCTTCTGGCACAGGAAGGTCGTGCCCTCGGTCAGCAGGGTCACGGCCTTCAGGCCCGCCTCGAACGCCTCGGCAGCGTCATTGATGATCACTGCGGCATCGGCGGCCAGCGGCTCGCTGTCCATCGCGGTCACGAAGATCGCTTCGGGCTTGGACCCCGGCACCGGCATCTTGGAGTAGGGACGGGTGCGGAACGCGGACCACAGGCCGGCCGCGCACAGCTTGGCGGTCAGGCCCTCGGCGGTGTTTGCATCGCCAACGGCGGAGAAATCGATGCCCTTGTCCGCGGCATCGGAAATCTCGATCACCACGCTTTGCAGCACCCGCCGCGCACCGCGGTTGACCGCAACGACCTTGCCGGACATCGGCGCCACCATCACGGCTTCCTCCGCGTCCTTGTGGCAGAACAGCGGCGTGCCGCGCTGGACGGCATCGCCTTCCTGCACCAGCATGCGGGGTTTCAGACCCAGGTAGTCGGGGCCCAGCACGGCCACCGAGGTGATGGCGGGGCCTTGATGGATTGTCTGTTCCGGCGCGCCTGTCACCGGCAGATCCAGCCCCTTTCTCAAGTTAAATGTCTTCATATTTGCGCTACGTCCCTCCAAGGCCGAATCCCGAGGCGGTTCTTACCCCGTTCCGGCAGCGGCGGCAAAGAAAAGGCACAAAATGCCGTTTTCCGCACACCTGCACAGCCTGTCCTGATTTCCGCGCACTCGAATCAAATTCGGCACCGAATGGCAAGTCTGTCCCCCGGCCTGTTCCCCAATTTCCTGTGCATACCGCGCTTTTATCAGCCTGTTGGCGCTCACGGGCTTCGGGAAACCGTCAAAGCGGGCAGGCGGAAACGGCAACACTGTCCCCGCAGGCATCGTCCGGACGGTCCTGCGGGCCTGCCAGTCTCAACAGGCTGTAGAAACTGATTCTACCAAATACTGCGTAGTCAGGCGTCCCAAACCGCCTGCGGTTGCCCCATCAGGTCCCGGTTGACGGTGATCCCCAGCCCCGGCGCATCCGGCACCAGCACGCCGCCGTCCTGAACAGGCGCATCGAAGCCCGCCGTTTTCAGCGTTACCATATCGCGGCAGTCCAGAATACAGCGAAGCGCCCGCTCCGGCACCGTGGCGCCCAGATGGGCGATGGCAGAAAACGCCACCACAGACCCCACGGTGTCCTGCACGCTGACCGTGGCACCCGCAGCCAGGCACATGTCCCGGTGCCGCCGCCCATGGGTCAGCCCCCCGGCCTTGGAGATCTTGAGGCCGATCCCGTCCGCCGCATCCTCCGCCAGCATAAGGGCAACGTCCTCATCCTGCTGCACCAGCTCATCCAGGATGATCGGCACGGCGCAGCGCTTGCGCAGCGACAGGGTCTCGCGCCAGGTTTTGCAGGGGGCTTCCAGAACGAAATCCAGCCCCTCGGGCAGCATCCGCAGCATGCGCAGCGCGGTTTCCGGCGTCAGCCCGCCGTTGGCATCGACCAGAAAGAACTCCCCCGGCTGCCGGTCGGCCAGCGACGCGCGGATGCGCTCGGCATCCAGCGCCGGTCCGCCCTCGCTGTCCAGCGCGCCGATCTTAACGGAATGGCCCAGGTACCCCATCTCGCGGTGCTGCGCGACGCGGGCGCGCATGTCCTCGGGGGAACCTGCATAGATCGAGGAGATCACCGGCAGGCGCTTGCCTGTCGAGCCGCCCAGCAGTTCGCAGACCGGCATATTCACCGACTTGCCGAACAGGTCCCAGCACGCAAGGTCAATCGCGGATTTGGCGTGGTTGTGGCCCAGCAGCGCCTCGTCCATTGCCTCATTGATACGGTCCATCTGCCGCGGGTCGCGGTCCAGAAGATAGGGCGCAATCTCGGCGATACCGGCCCGCGTGCCCAAAGCGTGCGCCGCGATATAGGTGGAGCCGAACGGCGTGCTTTCGCCCCAGCCCTCCAGCCCGGTGTCGGTGGTGATCCGCACAAAGGACGCATCAAAGCTGCGGTACTCCCGCCCGCCAGACAGCCTGTAGACGCCGCCGGAATACGGCAGGTCCAGCTGATACAGCTCGATCTTCCTGATCTTCACGCTTTGACCTCCGGGATCATCAGCACCAGTTTGCCGGTATGCGTTTTGCTCAGGAAGTCCTCCTGTGCGGCGGCAATCTCGCTGAGGGGGTAGGTCCTGGCGACCAGCGGGTGGATTTCGCCGGCCTCAATGTAGGAAATAAGGTTGGCGAACACCTCATCCTCCTGAAAGGTGCAGCCCATCAGGGTCAGATCCTTGAGGTAGAGCGTGCGCACGTCGATCTCGCTGATCGGCCCGGCAATGGCGCCGGCGGTCGCGTAACACCCGCCGCGGCGCAAAACGTCCATAAACGCGGGCCATTGCGGTCCGGCGACCAGATCGACAACCACGTCGATGGAGCCTTCGCCCAGCTCGCTGCGCAAATCGGCGTTGCGGTCCACCACCCGGTCGGCTCCCAGCGCCAGCACATCCTCCGCCTTGGCGGCAGAGGACAGCGCGATCACGGTAGCGCCCCGGCGTTTCGCCAGCTGCACGGCCGCAGAGCCGACCCCGCCGGAGGCGCCGGAGATCAGCACGGTTTCCGCGCCCAGGCCCACCCGGTGCAGCATGTTCTCCGCCGTCGAATAGGCGCAGGGGATCGAGGCCAGCTCGGCATCCGACCAATCGCAGTTCACCGCATGGGTTTCGCGCGCAGGCGCCACCGCAAACTGCGCAAAGCCGCCGTCGCATTCACTGCCGAAGGTCCAGCATTCATAGGGGCGGTAATCAACGTAGGTCCGCAGCATGTTACGCACCAGCACCCGCTCACCGATGCGGGAGGCGTCAACCCCCTCCCCCACCGCTGCGATGCGGCCGCAGGCGTCGGCGCCCTGGATACGCGGAAACTCCAGCGGCGCGCCGGACCAGCTGGCGTCAACGTCGTTGACGCTGTCGAACCCCGTGGCGCCGCCCGCATTTGTGCCGGCCTCCACCGCCTTGGAGTACCAGCCGATGCGGGTGTTGATATCGGTGTTGTTGATGCCAGCCGCCGCCACCCGGATCAGCACCTCGCCGGGTCCGGGCTGCGGCACCGGCACGTCGGTGCGGTACTGCAGCTTCTCAATGCCGCCGTGGCCGGTCAGCAGGACCGCCGCCATTTTGCTGGGGATCATGCCTTCACCTCCCTTGACCTGAGATTCTTTGGCCGGCCCTCCCCTGCCGGCCAAACAGACCGCTGCCCCCGCAGGCACAGCGGCCTGAAACCTGTCTTACAGCTCCAGCGGATGCGCCCGGTCCCGCGCCGCCAGGCGGCGGTTCAGCGCCTTCGCCTCCGGCATCCCGGCCTCCAGCGCAAAGACAAAGGCGTGCGTCAGGTAAAAGCAGGCGGCGTCGATATTGCCCGCATCCTCCGCCTGATCCCCGGCCAGCGTATACAGCCGGACCAGCGCGGCGCTGTTCTTGTCCGCATGCGCCTGCAGCAGCGCGTGGTCGAGCTCTGCGCGCTCCATCCCTCAGCCCTTCAGCGAGATCGCGATGTTCTTGGTGCGCACATAGTTATAGAGCGCCTCCAAGCCCTTTTCGCGGCCAAAGCCTGATTTGCCGACCCCGCCGAACGGGGTGGAGATGCCGCCCGCGAACCATTCGTTCACAAACACCTGCCCGGCCCGCAAGCGATGCGCCACCCGGTGCGCCCGCGCCAGATCGCGGGTGAAGACGCCGGCCACCAGCCCGAACTCGGTGCCGTTCGCCATGGCGATTGCCTCGGCTTCGGTGTCAAACGGCGTGAAGCAGGTGACGGGGCCGAAAATCTCCTCCTGCGNNCGCAAACACACCATGTCATTCGCTGAAATCGCAAATGCACTGGTGGACAGCTGTCTGAGCGGACATTCGTAATAAGCAATGGTTGCGATGCTCTGTGCGGTCAACAATTCATGCAGCTCTCCGCACCGCCGCTCCTGAAGCCAGTGTTCGACAGACTTAACAATTTGAGGCGAAACAAGAACTGAGCGCCGGTTTTACTTGGCTCGTTGCCTCAAGGGTTGGGGAGCATTGTCAATTGAGGGAAACTGAAACCTCCTAATGCAGATCCATGACACCGTAGCAGGTGTACGCTAGGGGCAGGCAATGGCGGCGCAACCTTGGGATGGGGAAGGCTGCAGGTTTGTCCTGCATAAGCTGAGGCATGGGGGAGCTGCAGGGCCTACCGGCCGCAAGCCCTGCCAGCAACCGCCCGGTATAGGTTGCCAGGGCCACTCCTCCGCCGTGATAGCCGAACCCGGTCCAGGCGCGCTGCCAGTCTCCGATCTGACCGGCATAAGGCGTCAGGCCGCGGGTCAGGCAGACCAGACCGCTCCAGTGATGCGCGGTTTCCGCATGTGCCAGAGCCGGGAACATCGTCTCAAAGTTGCGGCGGATCTGGCGCTGCATCCGCTGCGTGGAGCCGGGGGTGATGTTGCTGGTGCCGCGCATCCCGAACAGCACCCGGTTGTCCGGCAGCAGGCGGAAGTAGTGCAGCAAGTTGCGGGTGTCATAGGCGATGCGGCGGGTGGTCCAGCCCTGGGCCTGTTTCTCTACCTCCGTCAGCGGCCGAGTCACCATGATATGCGAGACCACCGGCAAATAGCGCCCGCGCAGCCAGTCCGGCAGGTTGTCGCTGCTGTAGCCATTGCTGGCGATGATCAGCCGGTCCGCTGTGATGCGGCCCGACGGTGTTTCAATGATATAGGTGCCGCCGGGCTGCTCCTGCACCGACAGCGCCGGGGTATGGCCGTGGATCACGGCGCCGGCCTGCTGTGCCAGGCGGGCCAGGCCGGCCGCGTATTTGCCCGGGTTCAGGCCAAAGCCTAGGGGCAGCAGAAACCCGCCGTGGAACCTGCCGCTATTCAGGCCCGCCTGGCGCATTTCCTCAGCTGAAAGCACCTGGCAGTTCACCCCGGCATAGCGGCCGAGACCTGCCGCCATCTCCGGCAGGGCGCGGGCCGCGCGGGCATTGTGGGCAAGGCAGTATTCGCCGTCTTCCTGCACATCGGCCGCGATGCCGCCGGTGGAAGTCAGATCGCGAACCAGTGCGATGGCCTCTTTCTGGGCGCTGTAGAAGGCTCGCAGATCCTCCTCGCCGAAACGGCCGATGATGGCGCTGTCGCCCAGCTTGGCGCCGCCGAAACCGCAAAAGCCGGCATTGCGCCCCGAGGCGCCCCAGCCGGGCTGGGCGGCGTCGATCACCAGCGGCGCCTCGCCATGGTCACGGGCCAGATGCAGCGCGGCACTGAGGCCGGTGTAGCCCGCGCCGATGATGGCCACGCCCGTGCGCCGGTCGCCGTCCAGCGCCGGATAGGCAGGGGCAGCGGGCAGCGTGGCGTTCCAGTAGCTGCCCACGGGGGCCTTGGTGTCATAGGCGTGGGCGTTGTAGATGCGGCGGAGGGTTTTCATGGCGCTGGTCCGTTCCGGCAGCCCCGTCAGGGTGCTGCAATCACCTTGGTTTCGAGGAATTCGAGAATGCCTTCGCGGCCGCCCTCGCGCCCGATCCCCGACATCTTGACCCCACCGAAGGGGGAGCCCGCAGCAAGGAAGGCGCCATTCACATTGACCATGCCGGATTGCAACGCACGGGCAACCCGCGCCGCACGGGCGCTGTCGCCGGTCTGCACGTAGGCTGACAGGCCGTAGGGTGTGTCATTGGCGATCGCGATGGCCTCCTCTTCGCTGTCGAAGGGGATCATCACCAGCACCGGGCCGAAAATCTCCTCCTGCGCCACGCGGGCTGCCGGGTCCACATCCGCCAGGATGGTCGGCGCCATGAAGTACCCCTCCCGCTCCAGCCGGGCACCGCCCGAAGCTGCGCGCGCACCGCTTTGGCGGGCGGTGGCGGTCAGGGTTTCGATCCCGTCCAGCTGCCGCGCCGAGATCACCGGGGTGAGGCCCGGGTTTTCCAAGCCATGCCCGACGCTCAGGCCGTTTGCCAGCGCGGCGGCGCGCTCCACCGCCTCGCCGTAGATCGACCGGTGCACCAGCACCCGCGACATGGCAGAGCAGACCTGACCCGCGTTATAGAAGATGCCGCTTTGCAGGGAGGACATCAGCGTGTCCAGATTGGCATCCTCAAACGCCACCGCAGCGGACTTGCCGCCCAGCTCCATCAGCGCGGGCGTCACCGGGTTGGCGGCGGCGCGCAGGATCGCTTGCCCAGTCGGGACCGAGCCGGTGAAGACGATCTGATCCACCGCCGGGCTTTCCACCAGCCGCGCGCCCAGCTCCGCACCGATGCCGTTCAGGATCGACACCGCCCCCGCCGGAACCCCGGCGCGCTCCAGCGCCACGCCCAGCATGGCCAGCGCCATCGGGTCCAGTTCCGGCGACTTGATGATCACCGAATTGCCCGCCGCCATCGCAGGCGCCAGCGACCGCGCCGCAATCGACACCGGGAAGTTCCACGGCACGATCTGGGCAGAAACACCGTAAGGCTCATAAACCGTGTAGTCGGCGTAATCGGGGCCAAGCGGGATCGACTTGCCCTCGATCTTGTCGGCCATGCCGCCGTAATATTCGAAATACTGCGCGGCTTCTTCGAATTCGTCATGCGCCGCGCTCAGGCTCTTGCCGCTTTCCCGGCACAAGAGCTCCGCGCCCTCATCCGCAATGCCCCGGATCTCCGCCGCGATGCGCTGCATCAGCTGACCGCGCCTGGCGGGCTTCATCGCACTCAGGTCGCCGCGCTCGAAACTCGCCCGCGCCGCCTCCAGTGCTTTGGCCAGGGTTTCCTCCCCCGCCAGCGCGCAGTCGCCCACGTGCTGGCCGTTGCCGGGATCCTCAACGGCGATGCGCGCACCGCCGTCGCCCTCCACCCAGGCACCGGCCAGGTAATTCCTGGCCAGCCCGTCTTTCAGAAAGGCACTCATGCCTCGCGGCCTTTGGTCACCTGATCCGCCACCCAGGCGTGGAAATTGTGGGTCGGCCCGTCCATCGCAGGCGAGAACCGGCCGCCGTCAAACAGCTCGCCGTGGCGGCCCTTCTGCATGCCCTCGACGACAAAGACGTCCTCCTCAAACACGGTCTTCCACAGCTTCGCATTCTCGGTGCGCAGGTCTTCCAGCTCTGGTGTGTCCTCGTTGGACTTCGCGTAATACAGCTCAATGTGCTCGACGGTGTTTTCAGTGTCGACCGGCTCCAGGATGATCGCAAAGGCATGATCGCGCTGCACACCCAGCAGGACGTTGGGATAAACCGCGGTATATTCGCCGCCCTCGTCCCATTTGCTGCTGAGACCCTCGAAATCCGGGAACACCTCGCCGTTCTCACCCTTCATCTGGCGGTAGACCAGGGTGCCCTGACCGGAATACTTGCCCGGCACCTCGATGTTGTAGTGGTCTTCCAAGCGGGAATAGCTGTTGAGGCCCGGATGCACCCACGGCAGGTGATAGCTCTCGCAGTAGTTCTCCACCGCCAGCTTCCAATTGGTCTTCACCTCCAGCTTGAAGCCGGAGTCCGCGCCGCCGTGATGCACCGGGGTCTCGAATTCCTTCCAGCGCTCCAGCAGGTCGGCGTGGGCCTCCTCGAACTCCGGCGCGGAGCCGTCGACGTTCACAAACACCACGTCGCGCCAGACATAAGAGCGGATGCGCACCAGGCCCAGCTCGTCCAGCTTGATGTCTTCATGCTTGTTGTTGCCGGGGCCGCCCACATGCGGGGTGGAGACCAGGCGGCCATCAAGGCCATAGCACCAGCTGTGATAAGCGCAGCGGATGGCACCGCGGATCTTGCCGGGTTTCTCGACCAGGATCATACCCCGGTGGCGGCAGGTGTTCTGGAACACGCCGACCTCGCCATCCTTGTCGCGCACGATCAGCAGCGGCATCCCAAGGAAATCCACCGGCTTCGCATACCCCGGTTCCGGCACATCCTTGCCAAAGCCGATGCCCGACCAGTTCTTGAACAGCACCGAACGCTTCTCTTCGGCAAAGACGGCGGGGTCGATGTAATGGGCGTTCGGCAGGCCGTTTGCGACGTTGACCGGAGCCATCACCGGGGCAAGCGAGTCATGCTTGTTCATCTGGGTCTCTCCAAGGCAGGAAAAAGATGTGCGCGTTTTGCGCCATTGAAGGGAGAGAGCGGATTCACTCAATAGCAGGAATTTTCGCGCTGGGATTAGCTCAGCTCACCTGACCCCTGATGTATCTCGTCAATGATCCAATTGCGCAGCAAACGGGCGGATTCCGACAATTCCGCGTCGGGGCGGCCCACCAAATGGAACCCGTGCGGCGCCGCCAGCACGTGCGGGCCGATCGGCACCAGCTGGCCAGTGGCCAGCAACGGGTTCAGCAGCCGCTGCCAGCCCAGCACCAGCCCCACCCCGTCCTGCGCCGCCTGCAGCGCCACCGCGTAGTTGTTCACCCGCACGCCGGGCGCAATGGGGCCGCTGTAGCCCAGCTGCTGGAACCAGTCGGCCCAGGTGGTCCAGCTCTTGTCATCGGACTCCAGATGCAAGAGCCGCTGCTGCGCCAGCTCCTCCAGCGGGCAGCCGGAGAGTTTCTCCGCCAGCTCCGCATTGCCGACCGGCACCAGATGGTCGCGGTACAGCTCGGTTTGCTCCACACGGCTATCCCGTTCACGCCCGTAACGAATATAGAAATCCACGTCCGGCATGCCGCGCAGGGGCCGGTCGTTGACGATCTGGTTGACGTTCACATCCGGATGCCTGCGCCAGAACCGCACCACCGAGGGCGACAGCCACAGCGATGCCACGGCGGAGGTAGAGCCGATGGTCACGGTATCGCCGGTCTGCCGGTCGCGGATGGTCTTGAGGCTCAGCGAGATCTTGGAAAAGGACGAGGCCAGGGTTTCAAACAGCGCCTCCCCCTCCTCCGTCAGCTCCACGCCCCGGTGCTTGCGCTGAAACAGCGGCGCCTGCAGCTCCGCTTCCAGCGCCTTCACCTGATGGCTGACCGCGCCGGGCGTCACCGACAACTCCTGCGCCGCGTTCTTGAAGCTCAGATGCCGGGCAGCGGCCTCGAACGCGGCCAGGGTGGTGAGCGGCGGCAGGTTGTAATGGCGGCGCGACATCTGCGGCTCCTGGCAAGTGGCTCGGATGAGCGGTCCTCATTTCAATATGAGGAAAACACCTTTGAATGCCAGACCGGATCTCGCTGGCGCGCGCCAGCTTGGCCGCACACCCAAAACTCCCGCACCGCACCGGCGCCATGATGGACAAGGCCTTTCTGGACCCTATCGGCCACAGCCCCGGTTTCTGCGCCATCAAGGAATAGCCGGCGGCGCGCCCCAGGCGCGCCGCCGCTGGGTCAGCTCGCCAGCACGTTCCGGAACAGCCAGGGATCGCTTTCGTCTATATCCTCCGGGAACTGCGCCCAGCGGTCCTGCAGCGGTGTCCAGCTGGTGTAATGCGCCTCCACCGGGCCCAGATACGGGCGCTGCACCTCAAGACAGCGGGCATGGTCCATCTCATCCGTCTCGACGATCCCCGCTTCGGGGTTTTCCAAAGCCCAGACCATGCCTGCCAGCACCGCCGAGGTGACCTGCAGCCCGGTCGCGTTCTGATAGGGCGCCAGGTCGCGGGCCTCCTCGTTCGACAGCCGGGAGCCGAACCAGAGTGCGTTCTTTTCATGGCCGTAGAGCAGCACGCCCAGCTCGTCGATGCCCTCGATGATCTCATCCTCCGTCAGGATGTGGTGCCGCTCCTGCTGCTGGCCGGAACCGAACAGCTCATGCAGGCTCAGCACCGCGTCGTCGCAGGGGTGATAGGCGTAGTGGCAGGTCGGGCGGTATTCCGGATCGGCGCCTGCCCCGACGGTATAATAGTCCGAAATCGAGATCGCCTCGTTATGGGTGACCAGAAAGCCGAACTGCGGCCCCGGCGTCGGGCACCAGGTATGCACCCGGGTGATCGCGCCCGGACGCTCCAGCCAGATGGCGGCCTGGCAGCCGCTGTCCTGGCGGTGGCCGTTCTCCGGGAACCAGGTTTCATGGGTGCCCCAGCCCAGCTCGGCAGGCTGGAAGCCCTCGGCGATGAAGCCCTCGACCGACCAGGTGTTGACGAAGGTGCCGCGGGCGCGCGGCACCCGGCGGGCCTGGGTATCCCGTTCGGCGATGTGAACGCCCTTGACGCCCAGCGACTGCATCAGCCGCGCCCAGCCCTCGCGGCTGGCGGGGGTCTCAACCTTGCGGCCGGTGTCGCGGGCCAGCGTCAGCAGCGCCTCCTTGACGAACCAGCTGACCATGCCGGGATTGGCGCCGCAGCAGCTGACAGCGGTGGTGCCGCCGGGGTTGCGCGCCTTTTCATTCCGGACCGCCTGGCGCAGCGCGTAATTGGTGCGGGCAGCATTGTCGGTTGTGCCGAAATAATAGCCCGCCCAGGGCTCCACCACCGTGTCGATGTACAGGACGCCCAGCTCCCGCATGAAGGTCATAAGCTCAAGCGACGAGGTGTCCACCGACAGGTTCACGCAAAAGCCCTTGCCCTCGGCAAACAGGCCGCCCAGCACCTCCCTGTAGTTATCCGGCGTCAGCGCGACCTGCAGGTGGTTGATACTGTGCTGGCGCAGGAAATTCGCCTTGGCGGCATCGGGTTCGATCACCGTCAGCTTGGCGGCATCGAATTCAAAATGGCGTTCGATCAGGGGCAGCGTGCCCTTGCCGATAGAGCCGAAGCCGATGATCACGATGGGGCCGTCGATCCGGCCGTAAATGGGATGCTCCTGAGCCATAGGCTTCTCCATGCAGATTCGTTCGCCCCGGCCAGTATGAGCCAGCGAAAGAACTTTGGTGCGCAAATATTGAGCCCGGTCAAGGGGTATGGCGGGAAACGGCCGGATCTTAGTGCAGTGCAGCCCCCCGGGAGGCCCCGGCGCGGCCTAGTTCAGCCGCCCCTTGCGCAGGTCGATAAGCCCGCGCAGCGCCCGCAGAAACACCCCGCGGTCGCGGTGGCCGACCTGGGACAGCATGGCAAGCACCTCGCGCTGGTCCTGCGCCAGCGTGTCCGGCACGGCAGAGCCGTCCGGCGAAACCATATGGGCCCGCGACACCAGCAGGGCAATCGACCTCTGGTCCAGCCCTTCGGTCAGATCGGACCAGAAGCCAAGGCTTCTCCCCGACGCCTCGCTTGCCTTTCTCAGCAGCTCAAGCTCGCGCCGGGACACGTCCCGTCCGCGTCCCCCGGCCTGATGCGCTTTTTCGTTCGTCCACTCCACAGGTAACTCGCCCGATGATAACCCCTATACACGCATTGATTGTTGATGCTTTGGCTGATAGGTGTCAACTATTGGTTTAATAATTCACATATGTAAACTTTTGAGGTGCATATGATTGCCGACCGCATTGATGCCGCCTGCAAGATCGCAGGCGTCAGACTGAAGACAGCCTGCTCAATCTCCGGGGTCAACTACGGCACTCTGCGAAGCCAGATGCGGAACAACCGCGAAATTCCGGCGTCCTCGCTGGCGCTGCTGTCGGCCGGCCTGTGCATCCCCATTCAGTTCTTCTTCGAACTGCCGGGCGGCAGCCAGGCCTCCGCAGCCCGGCTCAACCGCTGGCGCGCGGCCGAGGCCGCCAATACGGAACTTGCAGCGTGCTCCAGGGCGGGGTTCAACGTGACCACGGACCACATTCTGGACTGGTTCCACCAGGAGGCAGGGCAGCTGCGGAACTGGGAATGGTTCGAGGACCAGGTCGATCTTTACGAGCCGCTTGAGGCCACCGACCGGATCATGCACCCGATCCAGATCGGCAAGCGCAGCGCCGCCGCGGAGCGGCTGATGCTGGCCGGCAACCGGGATTTTTACCGCATCGTCGGATCCTTCGAGGAAACCATCATCGCGCGCGCGATGCAGTCGCACAGGATGCTGAGCGAAGTTCCGTATATCGTCACCGACGAGGAGCTGGACGTGATCATCAAGGGGCTGCGGGTGCGCGGCGGCTACCGCAAGGTGACAATGCGGGTGACCGGCCCCCAAGGGGAGCCGGTCACGGCCGTTTTCTCAAAGATTACCTGGCTCGACACTGCTGACAATATGCGAGAAGTGGACTGCGTTGAGGCCTAGGATCATCTGATCGTTCGCCAGGCCTTCGGGCACCGGATCCGCCCAGGAAATCGCGTTGCGGTATTTGCCGTTAAAGCCGTAATCATCGGCCAGGCGGCGGTGCTTGTAGGCAATGATCGTGTACATCCAATCGAAATCCCACCGCGTGGCGGCCAGCAGTTTCACATACTGGGCGAAATCGCCAAGCCGCCGGATGCCGCCCCGTTCGTCCGGCGCAACCTCGATCCCGCCGAAATAGATCAGCCGGCCCCGCATCTCATCGACCAGCGGCTGCGAAACGCTCTCCACCACCCCGTCGCGGCCGCTGTAGCGGGAGGCCGCAAGTCCGCGGAAGTAATTCCCGAAGTCCTTGCTGCCAAGATCCACGCTTTTGGCCGAGATACAGGTGATGCACCGGTCCTGCCGCTTCAGGAACAGCCAGAACGCCCGGCCCGACTGCAGGTCCTCATCGCTGACTTCGGACATCGGGTGAACCCGCTCCTTTCCCACATCCGCCAAAAGGGCCGGCAGCTCTTCAGGGTTTGTGCACACGTAAAGCGTCAGGCCCTCGGCGTTGAACCTGCCTTCAATGGCCTGCATATGTGTGAAGATGCTGTCACGTTCCATTTTCTTCTCCTTCAAATCATGGAATTCTGCACGCGCAGGGCGAGTGCAGATCAAGAATTCCCTTATTTTTAGTTGTGGAAAACGCCTTTCACGCGAAACCGGCTGCTGTTTTCAGCCAGACAGCGGATTTCCGGCCAGCAGCAGAACGGTCAGGCGCGGCGGCGCACCGAAATGGAGCGCCATCCGCGAAAAACAGACCCTAATCACAGCCGTTTGCCGCAGACTCAACCGGGCGCCCCTTGTCCGGTGCGACTCGGCCCGGGCAGGCGTTTCGGATTCTGCACAGTGCCGCAGGGACCGTCCGCCCTCCCCTGCCCCGGCGCGGCGGCAGGCAGTCTTTTTCTTTATTTTCAGGGCATTAAGCCGAAACTTGCCGCGCGCTCCGCAATCCGGCAGAAATCCGGAAAACACGTCTGCAACCTGTAAATGAAGGAATCTATTGCAAAACGCTGTTCGCATTGCGTATAGAAACGATAAATAAGGCGCTGACGCAAAACAGCGTTACTACCGAGAGGGCAGCAGTTGGCAGTAGCACTCCACATCAATCAGCGAATCCGCGAAAACGCGGAGAACCTCAGTGCGGCCCTCAACAGCCACATGCTGGCGAGTTTTGCACCGGATGCAAGGAAGGAACTGCGGCTGTTCAGCGCCGGGGAAGCGGCGGAGATGCTGGGCATTTCCTCCAGTTTCCTGCGCAAGCTGCATTTTGACGGAAAACTTCCCGAGGTTCACACCACACCGGGCGGGCGGCGCCATTATTCCGCCGCCGATCTGCTGGAGATGCGTAAGATCCTGGATGCCTCGGCCAAGACGCCGGGCACCTACCTGCGCGGCCGCCGCGCGGGCGACAAGGTGCAGGTGCTGTCCTTCCTGAACTTCAAGGGCGGCTCGGGCAAGACCACCTCGTCCATTCACACCGCGCAGCGGCTGGCGCTCAAGGGCTACCGGGTGCTGGCGGTGGATATCGACCCGCAGGCGTCGCTGACGACGCTTTTCGGCTACCGGCCAGAGGTCGATTTCCTTGAAACAGGGACGATTTACGACGCAATCCGCTATGATGACCCCCTGCCCCTGCGCCAGATCATCCAGCAGACCTATTTCACCGGCCTGGACCTGGCGCCGGGCGGGCTGATCCTGCAGGAATTCGAGCATGAGACGCCGCAGGCGCTGATCCACAATGTGCAGCCCGCGTTCTTTTCGCGCATGGCCGCAGCGCTGGAGGAGGTCGAGGCCGATTACGACGTGATCATCTTCGACTGCCCGCCGCAGCTCGGCTATCTTACCATGTCGGCGCTCTGCGCCTCGACCGGCGTGATCATCACCGTGGTGCCGAACATGCTCGACATCGCCTCGATGTCGCAGTTCCTGCAAATGTCCGCCGAACTGCTGGACGTGGTGTCCAACGCAGGCGCGGCGCTGGAATTCGATTTCCTGCGCTTTCTGATCAACCGGTACGAGCCGAACGACGGCCCGCAGCAACAGGTGGTTGCATTCTTGCGGCAATTGTTCGGCGAGGAGGTCATGGTGGCCCCGATGCTGAAATCCACCGCGATTTCCGACGCGGGCCTGACCCAGCAGACGGTCTATGAGGTCGAAAGATCCCAGTTTCACAGGTCAACCTATGACCGTGCGGTCGATTCACTGAATCAAGTTAACGATGAAATAGAATCGCTCCTTCAACAAGCATGGAGGCGTTGATGGCACGCAAAGGCATTCTCAGCACGGCACTCAGCAGCCCGGCAGCATCCGCTGGCGGGCCAAAACCCAAGATGATGCCGCGCGGCGCGGTCGGGGCGCTGCAATCCTCGCTCAGCAAGCTGCAGGAAAGCGCGGTGCAGGAAATCGACACCGCGCTGATCGACGACGCCGGTTACGAGGACCGCCTGGGCATGGACGGGGCCGCCTTCAACCAGCTGAAGGACAGCCTGCAGACCTACGGCCAGCAGGTGCCGGTGCTGCTGCGGCCGCACCCCGCCACGCCGGGGCGGTTCGAAATCGTTTACGGCCGCCGCCGCCTCAAGGCGCTGCGCGAGCTGGGCCTGCCGGTCAAGGCGATGGTGCGGCAGCTGGACGACCACGCGCTGGTGATGGCCCAGGGCCAGGAAAACACCTCGCGCCAGGACCTCAGCTTCATCGAAAAGGCCGCCTTTGCGGCGCAGCTGCAGGCGGATGGCTATGGACGGCAGACAATTGCCGCTGCGCTGTCCATCGACCTGCCGATGGTGTCGCGGATGCTCAAGGTCGGCACCGCCTTTGACCTGCCCTTCCTGCGCACGATCGGCTCCGCCCCCGGCATTGGCCGCGACCGCTGGATGATGCTGGTCAAACTGTTCGCCGATCCGGCAGCCCGCTCCCGGGCGATCACCAGGACAAACCGGCCAGACTTCACCACCTATGACTCCGACGGGCGGTTCGAGGCCGTTCTGAAACATGCCCGGAACGCGCCGCAGGAGGTGAAACCGGCCCCTGCCCCGCCGAAAACCCGCGCCCTGCCCGGCAGCACCGGCGCCGAGGTCGCGGGCATCAAAACCACCGCCAAGGGTATCACCCTGACGATCGCCGCCAAGGACGCGCCGGGCTTTGACGCCTGGTTCGACGCCAACGCGGAAGAGATCATGGCAGAGCTTCACGGCCGCTGGCAGCAAGACCAGCCCGAGCAGCCGGAAGACTGAGCAAGAGCAGAGAAAACAGGACAGGAGGCACGTAGCAGGCAAAAGAAAAGCCCCCCAGGACATTACATCCCAGAAGGCCGTTCTCAGATTTAGCACCTTTGGAATAGCCCTTCAGACTCGTCAGTGTCAACTCTGTGCGCCGCACAGGGGCGGGTATTTTTTGTCTTTCGTGAAAAAATCATGGAAAAGGCGTCCCAAATCGCATTTGGGCGGCAGGATCCGTGCGGCCGGCTGGCAGGTGACCACGACAAGTGGGACCTTCTGGCTGCGCTGACGCACGCCGCCGCGGAATTCGACCTCAGCCACCGCACCCTTGGGGTGCTGAAGGCCCTGCTCACCTTCTTCCCGGAGCGGGCGCTGCCTGCGGAGCCGGACAGCGCCATCGTGTTCCCCTCGAACCGCAAGCTGATTGAGCGCTTGAACGGGATGCCCGAAAGCACCCTGCGCCGCCATCTGGCCGCCCTCACCCGCATTGGCATTGTCAGCCGGAAGAACAGCCCCAACCGCAAGCGCTATGCCCGCCGCAGCGGCGAGGACACGGCGCTGGCCTTCGGGTTTGATCTGTCCCCCCTCGCCCGCCACGCTGGTCAGATCTTCGACGCCGCGCTGGCGGCCAAGGCCCGCGCCGGGCATCTGGCGGTGCTGCGCGACCGGGTGGCTGTGCTGCGCCAGAAGCTGTCGGAGCTGGCTGACGGCGCTGCGGAGCTGCTGGAGGCCGCCCGCAGGCTGCTGCGGCGCAAACCCTGCGAGACGGAGCTGGCCCGGATGGCCGAAACCCTGCGCGAAGAAATTGCCAGCCGGACAGCGGATCAGGCCCCGCAGCCCTCCCGCCTGCCGTCACGCGAAATGAGCGGCAGCACCAGCCAGAATGAGCGGCACATACAGCATTCACTAAAAAAAGATTCTGACTCTGAAGCGGCGCAGCCCGCAGCGCCCTGTTCCCCGCCTGATCGTCCAGACGCAGCGGGGGAAGAGGCTGAGAATGGCAATGGCCTGTCCACCGTCCTGCGCGCCTGCCCCGAAGTGCAAAGCTATTACCCTGGCGGGCTGCGCAGCTGGCAGGATGCCGACCGGATTGCCGAGAAGCTGTCACCGATGATGGGGATCGCGATGCCCGTTCTCAGCGATGCACGCGCCGCCATGGGCCGCCGGGACGCGGCAACAGCGGTGATGTGCATACTGGAAAAGCTGGGCACCATCCGCAGCCCCGGCGCCTATCTGCGGCGGCTGGCGCAGAAGGCGCGGGCGGGTCAGTTTTCGACCAAGCCGATGCTGGATGCGCTGCTGCAAAGGGGTGCCGGGGCGGAAATTGTCAGCTGACAATTTTCTGCCATGTGCGGGATTGCGAAGGGTCTGCAAACCCGGATGGCGCTGCTGCGGGATGATGCACGCCCTGCCCGCGGTCCTGCTGAACTCGGCTCGCATCGTCCGCCAATGAAAAATTGTCAGCTGACAATCCCGGCTGTTTCTGGCGGCGCCTGCCGCTCACACAGGCCATTCCGAACCGGTTTCGCAGCCAGCCTCTGCCCGCGCTCAGCACCTGCGCGCGCTTGGACTGCGAAAATTGTCAGCTGACAATTTTCCTCTGCCGCCGCGTTCCGGTGATCCGGGCCGTTGCTTTTACCGCCGGCCTGCGGCCACAGTGGCGGCAACGCTCCCAGCCCGAGGACCCCGCTGCCCATGCTGTCCATCCTGAAGAACCGCACCTACCGGCATTTGTTCCTGGCCCAGATCGTCGCGCTGACCGGCACCGGGCTGGCGACCGTGGCGCTTGGCCTGCTGGCCTTTGACCTGGCGGGCGAGCGTGCCGGGCTGGTGCTGGGCACCGCGCTGACGATCAAGATGGCGGCCTATGTCACCGTGGCCCCGATCGCCGCCGCCTGGGCGGAACAGGCGGACCGGCGCAAAATGCTGATCGCCCTGGATCTGGTGCGGATGCTGGTGGCGGTTTGCCTGCCGTTCGTCAGCGAGGTCTGGCAGGTCTATGTGCTGATCTTCGTGCTGCAATCGGCCTCTGCCGGGTTCACGCCCGCGTTCCAGGCCTCGATCCCCGATGTGCTGACGGATGAGAAGGAGTACACCCAGGCGCTGTCGCTGTCGCGGCTGGCGTTTGAGCTGGAGAGCCTGGCCAGCCCGATGCTGGCCGCGGCGCTGCTGCTGGCGGTCAGTTCCGGCACCCTGTTCTGGGGCACCGCGGCGGGGTTCGCCGGATCGGCCCTGCTGCTGCTGACAATCGCGCTGCCGTCGCCCGCGCCCCGGGCGCCGCGGCCGGTCTGGGAACGCACCACCCGCGGCATCCGCAACTATCTGAAGACACCGCGGCTGCGCGGGCTTCTGGCGCTGAACTGGGTGGTGTCTGCCATCGGCGCGATGGTGATCGTCAACACGGTGGTGCTGGTGCGGGCCGGCATGGCGCTGCCCGAAAGCTCCGTGGCGCTGGCGCTGGCGGCGTTCGGCGGCGGCTCGATGCTGTCGGCCATGCTGCTGCCGCGGCTGCTGCAGCGGCTGCCGGACCGGACCGTGATGCTGGCCGGGGCAGGGCTGAGCATTGCCGCCATGGCGTGCCTGGCGCTGGCCGCCTTTGCCGCGCCGCTGACCTTTGCACGGCTGGCAATCGGCTGGGCTGTGATCGGCGTGGGCTGGTCGGCGGTGCTGACGCCTTCGGGGCGGCTGCTGGCGCGCTCGGCCCATCCGGCGGACCGGCCCGCGATCTTTGCCGCGCAGTTCACCCTGTCGCACGCCTGCTGGCTGCTGTTCTACCCGCTGTCGGCCTGGCTGATGGCCGCCTGGGGCGGCGGCGCGGCAATGCTGGCGCTGGCGCTGCTGGCCGCGGCAGGGCTGATCGCCGCGCAGCGCCTGTGGCCCCGCGACAGCGCCGCCCCGGTTGCGCACAGCCATCCGGATTTGCCAGCGGACCATCCGCACCTGCAAGGCGCCGCGCCGCACGCGCATCCGATCATCATCGACGATCTGCACCCGCGCTATCCCCGCTGAAGGGGGCAGGCGGCGGCCGGGCGCGGGCGCGGCCTTTGCGATTTTATGACTAGACATAATATCCTAATTGAGTAGCTTAATGCCGAACCAGCAGCACAGCGACTCGGGGGGATTCCGTGACAGGGAACTACGTTCTGACAGACGCCCGGCTGGCCACGATGGCCAGTTCAGACACGCCTTATGGCCTGATCGAGGACGGGGCCGTCGCGGTCTCGGACGGCAGCATCGTCTGGGCCGGGCCGCGGGAAAAATTGTCAGCTGACAATTTCCCGTGGGAGCAGCGCAGCCTGGGCGGGCGGCTGGTCACGCCGGGGCTGATCGACTGCCACACCCATATCGTCTTTGGCGGCAACCGCGCGATGGAGTTTGAGATGCGCCTCAACGGGGCGTCCTATGAGGAGGTCGCGAGGGCAGGGGGCGGTATCGTCTCCACCGTCTCGGCCACCCGCACCGCATCGCTGGAGGATCTGGTGCAGGGCGCGCTGCCGCGTCTGGAGGCGCTGATCGCCGAAGGGGCTGCGGTGGTGGAGGTGAAATCCGGCTACGGGCTGGATCTGGACACCGAACTCAACATGCTGCGCGCCGCCCGCCGTCTGGGCGAGCTGCGCCCGGTCACAGTGAAAACCACCTTCCTCGGCGCCCATGCCACGCCCGGCGAGTACAAGGGCCGCGACGATGACTATATCGATCAGGTCTGCATCCCCGCCCTGCGTGCCGCCCATGCGGAGGGGCTGGTGGATGCGGTCGACGGCTTCTGCGAAAACATCGCGTTTTCCCCTGCGCAGATCGAACGCGTGTTCAAGGCGGCGCAGGAACTGGGCCTGCCGGTGAAACTGCACGCCGAACAGCTGAGCCATCAGGGCGGCACCAAACTGGCCGCGCGCTACGGCGCGTTGTCAGTCGATCACGTGGAATACGCAACCGAGGAGGACGCCAGGGCGATGGCCGCGTCCGGCTCCGTCGCGGTGATCCTGCCCGGTGCGTTCTACACCATCCGCGAGACGCAAGCGCCGCCGATTGACCACTTCCGTGAGCATGGCGTGCCGATGGCGCTGGCGACCGATTGCAATCCCGGCTCCTCGCCGCTGACCTCCTTGCTGCTGACAATGAACATGGGCTGCACCCTGTTCCGGATGACCCCGGAGGAGGCGCTGGCAGGCGTCACCCGCAACGCAGCCCGCGCGCTGGGGCTGACGGATCGCGGCCAGATCGCCGCCGGTCTGCGCGCCGATCTGGCGGTCTGGGACGTGGAAACCCCGGCAGAGCTTGCCTACCGCATCGGCTTCAACCCGCTTTACACCCGTATCTATGAGGGCACCCTATGATCGAGATGATTCAGATGGTTCCGGGCACAGTGACCCTGGCCACGCTGGAAGATATCTACCGCAACCTGACCCCGGCCAAGCTGGATGCCTCGGCCCGCGAACCGGTGGAGGCTGCTGCGAAAATGGTGGCGGATGCCGCAGCGGGGGAGGAGGCCGTCTATGGCATCAACACCGGCTTCGGCAAGCTCGCCTCGACCAAGATCGCACCGGCCGATACCGCCACCCTGCAGCGCAACCTGATCCTAAGCCATTGCTGCGGGGTAGGGGAGGCGCTGCCGGAGGACAAGACCCGGCTGATGATGACGCTGAAGCTCCTGTCGATGGGCCGCGGTGCCTCCGGCGTGCGCTGGCTGGTGATCGAGCAGATCGAGCAGATGCTGGAACGCGGCGTGGTGCCGGTGATCCCGTCGCAGGGCTCCGTCGGCGCCTCCGGCGACCTGGCGCCGCTGGCGCATATGGCGGCGGCGATGATCGGGGCAGGGGAGGCCACGTTTGAAGGGATCCGCATGTCCAGCGCGGATGCGCTGAAAAAGGCCGGGTTAGAGCCTATTGTGCTCGGCCCCAAGGAGGGCCTGGGGCTGATAAACGGCACCCAGTTCTCCACCGCCTGCGCGCTGGCCGGGCTGTTTGACGCCTGGCGCATGGCGGAGGCGTCGATGGCGATTGCCTCGCTCACCACTGACGCCATCATGGGGTCCACCGCGCCGCTGGTCGCCGATATCCATTCCTTGCGCGGCCACGCCGGGCAGATCGACGTGGCGCGGGAGATGCGCGCCATCATGGACGGATCGGAAATCCGCGAAAGCCACCGCGAGGGCGACACCCGGGTGCAGGATCCCTATTGCATCCGCTGCCAGCCGCAGGTGGTGGGCGCGGCGCTGGACGTGCTGCGGATGGCCGCCAAAACGCTGGAGATCGAGGCCAACGCCGTTACCGACAACCCGCTGGTGCTGGTGAACGAAGGCCGCATCGTCTCCGGCGGCAACTTCCATGCCGAATACGTGGGCTTTGCCGCCGATCAGATCGCGCTCGCCGTGGCCGAAATCGGTGCCATCGCGCAGCGCCGGGTGGCCTTGATGGTGGACCCGACCCTCAGCCACGACTTGCCGCCGTTCCTGACGCCGGATCCGGGCCTCAATTCCGGTTTCATGATCGCCGAGGTGACCACCGCGGCGCTGATGAGCGAGAACAAGCATTTGGCGAATCCTTGCGTCACGGATTCAACCCCGACGTCAGCAAACCAGGAGGACCACGTGTCGATGGCCGCCCACGGCGCGCTGCGGCTGGGACGGATGAACGCCAACCTGTCGGTGATCCTGGGCGTTGAAATGCTCTGCGCCGCGCAAGGGGTGGAGGCCCGCGCGCCGCTCAAGACCTCGGCCCGGTTGCAGGACGTTCTGGCGATGTTGCGCGCGGAGATCCCCGCGCTGGCGGAGGACCGCTACCTGGCGCCGGATATCGAAGCTGTCAGCGCCATGGTCCGCGCAGGCCGCGTCGCGGACGCCGCAGGCGTCAAGGTGGCGGCATGATCGAGGTCACCAATGGGTCGTCGCCGCTGGTGCTGGGGCTGCCCCACACCGGCACCGATGTGCCGCCAGAGGTCTGGGACTGCCTGAACGGGACGGGCAGGGCGCTGGCCGACACCGACTGGCATATCCATGACCTCTACGCCGGGCTGGTGGAGGACATCACAACCGTCCGCACGCCGGTCCATCGCTATGTGATCGACGTGAACCGCGATCCCGCCGGTATCAGTCTCTATCCTGGGCAAAACACCACCACCCTGGTGCCGTTGACAGACTTTGACGGGCTGCCGATCTGGCAGGACGGCAAGGAGCCGGACGAGACCGAAATCGCACGCCGCCGCGACGCCTATCACGCGCCCTATCACACCGCGCTGGCGGCGGAGCTGGAGCGGGTGAAGGCCCTCCACGGCTTTGCCATCCTCTATGACTGCCACTCGATCCGCGGCGATATTCCCTTCCTGTTCGAGGGCCGCCTGCCGGATTTCAACGTCGGCACCGACATGGGCGAAACCTGCGATCCTGCCATCGAGGCGCTGACCGTGGCCCATTGCGAGGCGGCGGAGGGTTATACCTCCACCCTCAACGGGCGCTTCAAGGGCGGCTGGACCACCCGCCACTACGGGCGGCCCGGCGAAGGCCTGCACGCGATCCAGATGGAGCTGGCGCAGGCCACCTACTGCCAGGAAAGCCCGCCCTGGACCTACCTGCCGGAGCGCGCGGAAGACCTGCGCGCCCATCTCACCAAAATTCTCACCGATCTTCAGACCTGGAGGCCCGCATGAGCGATCCCCGCAAGAACACCCGCGACATCTTCCCGCCGACCGGCACGGAGCTTAACGCCAAGTCCTGGATGACCGAGGCGCCGCTCAGGATGATGATGAACAACCTGCATCCGGATGTGGCCGAAAACCCGCATGAGCTGGTGGTTTACGGCGGCATCGGCCGCGCCGCGCGCACCTGGCAGGATTTCGACTTGATCGTAGAGACCCTGAAAAACCTTGAGGAAGATCAGACCCTTATGGTGCAGTCTGGCAAGCCCGTGGGCGTGTTCCAGACCCACAAGGACGCGCCCCGCGTGCTGATCGCCAACTCCAACCTGGTGCCGCATTGGGCCAACTGGGACCACTTCAACGAGCTCGATAAGAAGGGCCTGATGATGTACGGCCAGATGACGGCCGGCTCCTGGATCTATATCGGCACCCAAGGCATCGTGCAGGGCACCTACGAGACCTTTGCCGAAGCCGGCCGCCAGCATTATGGCGGCGACCTCAAGGGCAAATGGATCCTGACCGGCGGCCTCGGCGGCATGGGCGGCGCGCAGCCGCTGGCAGCCGTGTTTGCCGGAGCCTGCTGCCTGGCGGTGGAGTGCAACCCGGACTCCATCGACTTCCGCCTGCGCACCAAATACCTGGACGAAAAGGCCGAAACCCTGGACGAGGCGCTGGAGATGATCGAGCGCTGGACCGCGGCGGGCGAGGCGAAATCCGTGGGCCTTCTGGGCAATGCGGCAGAGATCTTCCCCGAACTGGTCGAGCGCGCCAAGGCGGGCGGCATCCGCCCCGATATCGTGACCGACCAGACCTCTGCGCATGACCCGGTGAACGGCTACCTGCCGCTGGGCTGGACCATGGGCGAATGGAAGGAACGCCGGGTCTCCGAGCCGAAGGCGGTGGAAATGGCCGCCCGCGCCAGCATGCGCGTGCAGGTGAAGGCGATGTGCGATTTCCATGCGATGGGCGTGCCGACGGTGGATTACGGCAACAACATCCGCCAGATGGCGCTGGAGGAGGGGCTGGAGAACGCCTTTGACTTCCCCGGCTTCGTGCCCGCCTACATCCGCCCGCTGTTCTGCCGCGGCATCGGCCCGTTCCGCTGGGCGGCGCTGTCCGGCGATCCGGAGGATATCCGCAAGACCGACGCCAAGATGAAGGAGCTGTTCCCGGATAACGAGGGCCTGCACCGCTGGTTGGACATGGCGCAGGAGCGCATCGCGTTCCAGGGCCTGCCCGCGCGGATCTGCTGGATCGGGCTTGGCGACCGCCACAAGGCGGGCCTTGCCTTCAACGAGATGGTCCGCACGGGCGAGCTGAAGGCGCCGGTGGTCATTGGCCGCGACCATCTGGACTCGGGTTCCGTGGCGTCCCCGAACCGCGAGACCGAGGCGATGATGGACGGCTCCGACGCGGTGTCCGACTGGCCGCTGCTGAACGCGCTCCTGAACACCGCCTCCGGTGCGACCTGGGTGTCGCTGCACCACGGCGGCGGGGTTGGCATGGGCTTCTCGCAGCATTCCGGCGTGGTGATCTGCTGCGACGGCAGCGAGGACGCCGACCGCCGTATCGGGCGGGTGCTGTGGAACGACCCGGCCACCGGCGTCATGCGCCATGCGGATGCAGGCTATGACATTGCCAAGGACTGCGCGCGCGAGCACGGGCTGAACCTGCCCGGCATCCTGGGCTGATTGAGAGAAGGCTGAAATCCGGCGCGGATTTCAGCCATGAAAAATCCAATTTTTCATGGCCGTTTCCCTTGCAGGGAAACGGCTTTGTTTAGTCTGTGCGCCAGTGCAGCCCGTGCATCAGCAAGCGCCGCTGCACCCGGCCCGGGTAATCGGTGCAGATCGCATCGACCCCTAGGGCGATCATCCGGTCGATGTCTTCCGGCTCATTCACCGTCCAGACCACCGTCACCAGCCCCAGCGCGCGGGCGCGGGCCAGCGCGTCTGCTGTGATGTCCAGAAAATAGGGGCACCAGAACTGGCCCTTGGCAGCGGCAACCCGGTCCGGCAGGTCCAAAGCGCTGCAGCCCGCCACCGGGTTCACCGCCTTGGAGGAATCCTCGCCCGGGTCATCGGCATTGTCGGGCAGCTGGGTCAGGAAGGAGGCAGGCATCTCCGGCGCGATCCGCTGGCACTCCGCCAGCAGGTCCCAGTCGAAACTGTGCAGCACCGTGCGCGGCTGCATATGGGCCTTGCGCACCTCCGACACCACTGCCTCCACCAGTTTGCGGCGCGCGGTGGTGTCGCCGATTAGGTCCGGATCGGATTTGATCTCCAGCAGCAGATGCACGTTGTGATGCTCAGGCCGCTGCAGCAGCGCCAGCAGGTCCGCCAGCCGGGGTATGCGCACGCCTGTCAGAAACGCCTGATCCGGGAACCGCCGGCCATAGGTGCTGCTGCCGTCCAGCCCGCCCGCGTCATAGGCCTGCAGTTCGGCGTAAGTCAGAGACGACACCTTCGGCTCTTCCCCCTGCAGCCAGCAGCCATCGGCGCCGCGGATCATCGAGCGGGTGAGGCGGTGGTTGTGGGTGATCACCGGGACGCCGTCGCGGGTGGCGGTCACGTCCAGCTCCAGCAGCTCCACCCCGGCGGCCAGGGTGAAGGCAAAGCCTTCCATCGTGTTTTCCGGCAAGACGCCGCGGGCGCCGCGGTGGCCGATCAGGCGGATCACGCCGGGCCGGGCGGCGAAGGCGGGGATCTGGGGGTACTGCATCAGTCCTCCAGACGTTTACCGGTGGCGGGATCGAACAGATGGGTCAGCTCCGGCGCCACCGAGAAGCGGCGGATGCTGCCGGTGCCGTCATTGGCATGGCCCGGCACGCTGGCGGTGATGCTGAGATCGGTGCCCGGCAGGCGGCCGTGGATCAGGGTGTTGGCGCCCAGCTGCTCCAGCAGCTCCACCTCGATGGCGATCGGGCCAGCGGGGTCTTGCATCAGGTGTTCGGGGCGCAGGCCCAGGGTGGCGGTGCCGGAATGGGCGGAGGCCACCGGCAGCATGCCGCCGCCGGGCAGGGCGGCCTGGCCGCCGCGGATCTCTGCCGGGAAGAAGTTCATCGCCGGGCTGCCGATGAACCCCGCCACAAACACCGAGGCCGGGCGGTCATAAAGCTCGATCGGGGTGCCGAACTGTTCGACATAGCCGCCGTTCAGCACCATCAGCCGGTCGCCCAGCGTCATCGCCTCGACCTGATCGTGGGTGACGTAGATCGACGTGACCCCCAGCCGCTGCTGCAGCTTGCGGATCTCCAGCCGCATCTGCACCCGCAGCTTGGCGTCGAGGTTGGACAGCGGCTCATCGAACAGGAACACCTGCGGATCGCGCACGATGGCGCGGCCCATGGCGACCCGCTGGCGCTGGCCGCCCGACAGCTGGCGCGGCTTGCGGTCGAGGTACTGTTTGATCTCCAGGATCTCCGCCGCCTCCTCGACGCGGCGGTTGATTTCGTCCTTCGGCAGTTTGCGGATCTTCAGGCCATAGGCCATGTTCTGGCGCACCGACATATGCGGATAAAGCGCGTAGTTCTGGAACACCATGGCGATGTCGCGCGCCGAGGGTTCCAGCTCGTTCACCCGGCGCCCGCCGATGGAGATTTCACCGGAGGTAACGCTTTCCAGCCCCGCCACCATCCGCAGCAGAGTGGACTTGCCGCAGCCGGAGGGGCCGACGATGACGATGAACTCGCCATCCCGGATGTCGCCTTCGATATGGTGCAGCACCTCGGTCGGCCCGTAGGATTTCACCAGGTCTTTGAGTTGAATATCAGCCATTATTCGGGGCGCCTTACTTATCGGTTTCCGTCAAGCCCTGCACAAAGAGCTTTTGCATTGCGATCACCACAAACACCGGCGGGATCATCGCCAGAAGGGCCGTGGTCATGATGATGTTCCACTGCGGGCTTTGCTCTGCCGCCTCCAGCATCTGCTTGATCGACATCACGATGGTGGTCATCGAGGTGTCTGTGGTGATCAAAAGCGGCCAGAGGTACTGGTTCCAGCCGAAGATGAACAGGATCACGAACAGCGCCGCGATGTTGGTGCGCGATAAGGGCAGCAGGATGTCGAAGAAGAACCTAAGCGGCCCGGCGCCGTCGATGCGGGCGCTTTCCAAGAGCTCATCCGGCACCGTCAGGAACACCTGGCGGAACATGAACGTTGCGGTGGCCGAGGCGATCAGCGGCACCGACAGGCCCCAGTAGCTGTTCAGCATCCCGAGGTTGGCGACCACCTCGAAGGTCGGCAGGATCCGCACCTCGACCGGCAGCATCAGGGTGATGAAGATCATCCAGAAGAAGGTCATGCGGAACGGGAACTTGAAATAGACGATGGCAAAGGCGGACAGCAGCGAAATCGCGATCTTGCCGGTGGAGATCATCAGCGCCATCGCCAATGAGTTCAGCAGCATCAGCCAGACCGGCGCGGTTTCGGTCCCGCTGAGGCCGGAGCCGAACAGGGTCTGCTTCATGTTCACCAGGAAATAATCGCCGGGCCACAGCGGCAGCGGCGCCTGGTTCATCCGCAGCTGGTCGTGGGTGGCGGCGACAAAGGTGATCCACACCGGCAGCGCGATCGCCAGAACGCCAAGGATCAGCACCAGATGGGTGAGGAAGGCGGTAAGGGGGCGGTTTTCGACCATCAGTAAGCCACCTTTCTTTCAACAAAGCGGAACTGAACCACGGTCATGGCGATCACCAGCACCATCAGCACCACCGACTGCGCGGCGGAGCCGCCGAGGTCGAGGCCAACAAAGCCGTCGTTGAACACCTTGTAGACCAGGATGGTGGTGGAGGTGCCGGGGCCGCCCTGGGTGACCGCGTGGATGATGCCGAAGGTCTCGAAAAACGCATAGACCATGTTGATCACCAAGAGGAAAAACGTGGTGGGCGAGATCAGCGGGAAGATGATGGTCCAGAACCGCCGCGCCGGGCCTGCGCCGTCGATGGCGGCGGCCTCGATCACGGAATTGGGGATCGACTGCATGGCGGCAAGGTAGAACAGGAAGTTATAGGCCACCTGCTTCCACGCGGCGGCCAGGATCACCAGCGCCATCGCCTGGGTGCCATTGAGGTAGTGGTTCCAGGTGATGCCCGCGAATTCCAGGAAATAGGGGAAGATGCCAAGGGTGGGGTTGAACATGAACACCCACAGCGCGCCCGCCAGCACCGGCGCCACCGCATAGGGCCAGATCAGCATGGTGCGGTAGAACATGGCGCCGCGCACCACCCGCTGGGCAAAGCCCGCGAGGATCAGCGCAACGCCCATCGACAGCGCCGCCACCAGGAGCGAGAACACCGCGGTGCGCTGGAAACTGGCCAGATAGTGGGGATCGGTGGCGAGAACCTCGAAATTCTCGAACCAGACGAATTCGGTGCCAAGGCCAAAGGCGTCTTCGATCAGGAACGACTGATACATCGCCTGGCTGGCGGGCCAGAGGAAGAACACCAGGGTGATGGCGATTTGCGGCGCCACCAGCAGGTAGGGCAGCGCCGAGGTTGGGAAATGCACCCGTTTGAGCATGAGGAACCCCGATCAGGAAAATGACCCTGCCGCCCGGGGGAGGGCGGCAGGGCCGGATGTGTCAGAGTGGTTTACTTCGCGGTGCGCTCGAACTTGCGCAGCAGGTCGTTGCCGCGCTCAACCGCCGCGTCCAGCGCCTCTTGCGCGGTTTTCTCGCCGCCCCACAGCGCTTCCAGCTCCTCGTTGATCACGTCGCGGACCTGCACGAAGTTGCCATAGCGCAGACCGCGGCTGTTGGCGGTGGGCGTGTTCAGGCTCAGCTGCGTGATCGCGGTGTCGGTGCCCGGGTTGCTGTCATAGAACCCCTGCTCCTTGGACAGCTCATAGGCGGCGGTGGTGATCGGCACGTACCCGGTCTCCTGATGCCACCAGGCCTGCACCTCGGGCGAGGACAGGTAGGTCAGGAACTTGGCGGTGCCTTTGTATTCCTCTTCCTCGTGGCCGGCCAGCACCCACAGGGTGGCGCCGCCGATGATCGAGTTCTGCGGCGCGTCGGCCACCTTGGTGTCCAGCGGCAGCATGGTCTGGCCGAATTCGAACCCGGCCTGATCCTTGATCGAGCCGTAATAGGCCGAGGAGTTCATCCACATGCCGCATTCGCCGTTGGTGAACAGCGGCAGGCTGTCGCCGCGGCGGCCGCCGTAGACGAACAGGCCGTCCTTGCCCATCGACGCGACATCATCCAGGCGCGCGGCCAGCTTGTCGTTGTTGAAGGTCAGTTCGGTGTCAAAGCCCGCAAAGCCGTTTTCCTGGGTGCCGGTGGGCAGGTTGTGCCAGGCCGAGAAGTTCTCGATCATCACCCAGGACTGCCATCCGAAGGACAGGCCGCATTTCATGCCGTTATCGACCAGCTTCTGCGCGGCGGTTTTCACCTCGTCCCAGGTCTCGGGCACCTCGGCGCCGGCCGCGTCCAGCGCGTCCTTGTTATACCACAGCACCGGGGTGGAGCTGTTGAACGGCATCGACAGCAGCTCGCCCTCGGGGGTTTCGTAGTAGGAGACCACGGCGGGCAGGAAGGCGTCGCCGTCAAACGGTTCGCCCGCGTCGTTCATCAGCTGCTCGACCGGGTAGATCGCGCCCTTGGCGGACATCATGGTGGCGGTGCCGACCTCGAAGACCTGCACAAGCTGCGGGTGTTCCTTGGCGCGGAAGGCGGCAATCGCCGCGGTCATCGTCTCGGTGTAGTTGCCCTTGTAAACCGGCACGACCTTGTAATCGTCCTGGGTGGCGTTGAAATCTTCGGCAATCTTGTTGACGCGCTCGCCATTGGTGCCGCCCATGGCGTGCCACCACTGAATTTCGGTTTCTGCAAATGCGGTGCTGCCGGCAACGGCCAGAACGGCCGAGGCGCAGAGCAAGGATTTAACGGACATAATCTTCTCTCCCAGTTTTGTTCTGCAAAAGCTTTTGTCCGGCCAAGGGAATAATTCAAGCAAAAGTTTTTTGACAAGAATCATAATATCATGTTATGCCGCCGCGTGTTCACCCCCAGCCGAAGGCCGCTAATCCCTTGAAATTCAGTCTCAGACAGCTGGAGGCCTTTCAGGCCGTGGCCCGCAGCGGCTCTGTCACCCGTGCGGCGGAGACGCTGGGAATCTCGCAGCCAGCCGCCAGCCGGCTGCTTTCGGATTTTTCAAAATCGGTGGCGGTGGAGCTGTTCACCCGCCAGGACGGTGTGCTGATTCCCACCAGCGAGGCGCGGTACCTGCTGTCCGAGGTGGGGCGCGTGTTCGACAGCCTGAACCACCTGGAAGAACTCAACCGCGACTTGACCGAGCGCACCGCCGGGCATCTGCGCATCGCCTGCCTGCCGGGCTTTGCCACGGCGCTTTTGCCCAAGCTGCTGGCCCGGTTCCTGGAGCACCGCCCGGGCGTGCGGCTGACGCTGGAGCCGGACCGGCCGGAGCGGATCCTGGAGTGGATCATCGGCGAGCAGTATGACTGCGGCATCACCGACGGCTTTGCCGCCCATCCGGCGGTGGAAAACATCGACATCCCGATGCGCACCGTCTGCGTGCTGCCCGAAGCGGATCCGCTGGCAGAACAGGATGTTATCACGCCCCGCGATCTGCGGGACCGCAAGATCATCCACACCCGGCGCGACAGCCCGTTTTACCGCAAGCTGCACAAGGCGTTTTCCGAAGACGGGGTGGAGCTGAACAGCTGGATCGAGGTGCGCCAGTTCTCCACCGCCTGCATCATCATCAGCCAGGGGCAGGGCGCTTCGGTGGTGAGCGCCTTGGACGCCGAGCAGTTCCGCGGCCAGGGGATTGCCATCGTGCCGTTTGCTCCGGAGCTGCACCACCGGCTGTCGATCCTGCGGCCGGTGTCGGGCAGCCGCTCGCTGCTGGCGCTGGATTTCCTGGACGCCTTTGTCGACAGCCTGAAACCCTTCCGCGCCGATCCGTCTCAGCCGCCGCGGATCTGAGGCTTAGCTGCCGGGGCAAGCGGCCCGCGGGCTGAAATCCGGCGCGGATTTCAGCCATGAAAAATCGATTTTTCATGGCCGATTTCCTCGCAGGAAATCGGTTACCCCTCTTTCAGCAGCCGCTCGGCAGTGTGTTTCGCGTCACTCAGATGCTGTTCAATGGCGGCCTGCGCGGCCTTGGCATCGCCTGATACGATGGCGGCGCAGATCTCCTGCATATGGGCGGGGCCGGGTTTCTGCCGCTCGGCAGTTGACAGCGTCACCGCCCGCAGCCGGCTGATGCGGCCGTTCAGACGCTGGGCGATCTCCCAGGCGACCGTGTGGCCGGCGCCGGCAAAGATGATCCGGTAAAACTCCGTCGTGGCGCGCAGCATCGGGCCGGGCACGCCTGCCGCCACCGCCTCTTGCAGCTCCAGCAGCGCGGCCTTCAGCTGCTCCGCCAGCGCTGGCGTGATGTTCCTGGCGCATTCGGTGGCGGCGGCGGTCTCCAGCATCTGGCGGATGTCGTAGATCTGCCGCGCGTCCTCACAGCTGAGCTGCGCCACGATCGGCCCCTTGCCGGGCAGGATCTCCACCAGACCCTCCGCCTCCAGATAGCGGATGGTTTCGCGCACCACGGTGCGGCTGACGCCAAGCTGGTCGCACAGGGGCCGCTCCACCAGACGCGCGCCGGGGGCAAACTGGCCGGAGATGATCGCCTCGCGCATCCGCTCCTGCACGATGTCGCGCAGGGTCTGCGGGGGGTGGTCGATCTTGCTCATAACGGGACTGGTCATGGGACCTCCGATAGCAACAGGGGCAGGTCGGAACAAGGCTGCATTGACATACTGTATGATGGTATACCATATTACGGCAACTGGAATCAGACAGGAAAGACCCGCCCATGCCCGCCGAGATCCGCAAGACGCTGCTGCATGTCGAAGAGACCCTGATCGAGGGCGGCAAACCAGCTGAGACCCCGCTGAAAATGATTGCCGCGGTGGCGGTGATCAAAAACCCCTGGGCGGGGCAGGGGTTTGTCGAGGATCTGCGCCCGGCCATCCACGACTGCGCGCCGGGTCTGGGGGCCAGGCTGACCGCGATGATCCTGGAGGCCGCTGGCGGCGGCGGCAAGGTTGAGGGCTACGGCAAATCCGCCATTGTCGGTGTGAATGGCGAGGTGGAGCATGCCTCTGCCCTGATCCACACGCTGCGCTTCGGCAACCACTTCCGCGAGGCGGTGGGCGCGAAATCCTACCTCGCCTTCACCAACACCCGCGGGCCGGCCAATGCCTCGCTGCAGATCCCGCTGATGGACAAGAACGACGGCGGGCGGCGCAGCCATTACCTGACCATCCAGCTGTCGGTGGCCGATGCGCCCGGCCCGGATGAGATCGTGATCGCGCTTGGCGCCTCCATCGGCGGGCGGCCGCATCACCGTATCGGCGACCGCTATCAGGACCTGAAGGAACTGGGCCATGACGCCGACAACCCTGCCGCTGTCTGAGCCTTACGGCACCGTCACCTGCCAGCGGGCGGGGCGTGGCGATCCGCTGGTGCTGATCCACGGGGTTGGCATGCAGGCGGCGGCCTGGGGGCCGCAGATTGAGGCGCTCTCGAACTCTCACGAAGTAATCGCGCTGGACATGCCCGGCCACGGCGGCAGCGCGCCGCTGCCGGAGGGCGCGGAGCTGCCGGACTATGTGGCCTGGCTGCATGAAGTTCTGACGGCGCTGGACCTGGGGCCGGTGTCGCTGGCGGGCCATTCCATGGGGGCGCTGATTGCCGGCGGCTATGCGGTCTGCCATCCTCAGAATGCGGCCCGCGTAGCGCTGCTGAACGGGGTGTTCCGCCGCTCAGCCGGGGCACGGGCTGCGGTGGAGGCGCGCGCCGCCGAAATCCGCGCGGGCAGCTTTGATCTGGAAACGCCGCTGGCGCGGTGGTTCGGGGAGAGCGCCGCAGACCAAGCGGCGCGGGTGAAAGTTGCCGGATGGCTGTCGGCTGTGAACCTTGCAGGCTACGCGGCCGCTTACACTGCCTTTGCCCGCGGCGACAGCACCTATGCGGACGGCTTCGGCGGCATCCGCTGCCCGCTCTTGGCGCTGACCGGCGATGGCGACCCGAACTCGACACCGGAAATGGCCGAGGCGATGGCACAGGCCGCGCCGCGGGGCAGGGCGGTTGTCATCGAAGGCCACCGGCATATGGTCAACCTGACCGCGCCCGCAGAAGTCAACGCGGCCCTGCGGGACTGGCTGAACGAGGAGGAGGAGCCGTCATGAGCGACCTTGACCCGAGATCCTTACGCAATGCCTTTGGCACCTTCATGACCGGCGTCACCGTGGTGACAGCGCATGATCCGGACGGAAACCCCATCGGCTTTACCGCCAATTCCTTCACCTCTGTCTCGCTGGACCCGCCGCTGGTGCTGGTCTGCATCGCCAATTCCTCCAGCAACTATGCCGCGTTCGAACAGGCCGCAGGCTTTGCCGTCAATGTGCTGGCGGAGGATCAGAAGGATGTCTCCAACACCTTCGCCCGCCCCGTGGAGGACCGCTTTGCTGCCGTGAGCTGGCAAAAGGGACCGCAGGGCAGCCCAGTGTTCGCGGGCGTTTCCGCCTGGTTCGACTGTTCCATGCACAACCGGGTGGAGGCGGGCGACCATCTGATCCTGATCGGCCGGGTCGAGGCGTTTGAGACCTCGCCCGCGCCGGGGCTGGGATATGCCCGCGGCGCCTATGTGACGGCGGCGGCAGAGGCGGAGGCGCTGAGCCAGGGGGCCAAGCTGATCGTCTCGGCCTTGATCGAGCATGAGGGCAAGGTGCTGCTCATGGGCAACGGCCAGGGCAAGCTGACGCTGCCGGAAACCCGGGTCGGCAAGGAGGGCGCCTCAGCCGCGCTTGCCCGGCTGATCGCGGAAACCGGCGTCGCGGCGGAGCCGGGGTTCATCTATTCCGTCTTCGAGGACAAGGCGCGCGAACATCAGCACATCTCGTTCCTGTGCCAGTCGGCCGGCGGCACACCGGCCAAGGGGGTCTTCACGGCGCTGACCCAATCCACGCTGATGGACATCGCCGATGCGGCGGTCTGCACCATGCTGGAACGGTTCGCCAGTGAAAGCCGGATGGGCAATTTCGGGGTGTATTACGGCAATCAGACCAGCGGGCAGGTTCGGCCCGTTGCCACAGGGAGCAAGGGCGCATGAAGTTTTCCCTCTTTGCGCATATGGAGCGGATTTCCGCGGCGGACGACCAGAAGCAGCTCTATGACGAATTCATCCAGCTGTGCAAAATCGCCGATGACGGCGGGATGCACGCGGTCTGGACGGGTGAGCATCACGGGATGAACTTCACCATCTCGCCGAACCCGTTCCTGAACCTCATCGACGTGGCGCGGCACACCCGGAACGTGCGGCTGGGGACGGGGACGGTGATTGCGCCGTTCTGGCATCCGATCCGGCTGGCGGGCGAGGCGGCGATGACCGACATCATCACCAATGGCCGCCTGGATCTGGGCATCGCGCGCGGCGCCTATTCGTTCGAATACGAGCGGATGATGCCCGGCATGGACGCCTGGGAAGCAGGCCAGCGGATGCGGGAGCTGATCCCGGCGGTGCAGGGCCTGTGGCAGGGCGATTACGCGCAGGAGGGGGAGTTCCACTCCTTCCCCAAGGCGACCTCTTCGCCCAAGCCGCTGCAGGAAAACGGCCCGCCGGTCTGGGTGGCGGCGCGCGATCCCAACAGCCACGAGTTCGCCGTGGCCAACGGCTGCAATGTGCAGGTGACACCGTTGTGGAAAGGCGACGAGGAGATTGCCGACCTGATGGGCAAGTTCAACGACGCCTGCGCCAAGCATAGTGACGTGCCGCGGCCCAGGATCATGCTGTTGCAGCACACCTATGTGGCGGACAGCGCCGCGGACGTGAAACGCGGGGCGGAGGAACTCAACCGCTTCTACTGCTACTTCGGCGCATGGTTCATGAACCAGCGGGACGTGTCGCAGGGCCTGATCGACCCGCTTTCAGATGAGGAAATCGCAGCCCATCCGTTCTACTCGCCCGAGGCGATGGAGCGCGATCTGGTGATCGGCGAACCGGCGGCGGTGATCGAGCGGCTGAAGAAATACGAGGCGCTGGGGTATGATGAATATTCGTTCTGGATCGACTCCAGCATGAGTTTCGAACGCAAGAAAGCCTCGCTAGAGCGGTTCATCGCGCAAGTGATGCCGGCGTTTCAATAAGGGAGCGGCAGATGCAGACCTTCCAGCAGTATATTGGCGGGGCGTTTGAGGACGCAGGCGAGACCTTTGCCAGCCTCGATCCGGCCACCGGCAAAGCCTGGGCACGGATGCCAAGCGCTTCGGCGGCGGATGTGGACCGGGCGGTTCGGGCCGCGGAGACTGCATTCTTCTCACCCGAGTGGGCGGGCATGAGTGCCACCCAGCGCGGCAAGCTCCTGCTGCGGCTGGCGGATCTGGTGGCGGAAAACGCGCCCCGGCTGGCGGAGCTGGAAACCCGCGACACCGGCAAGATCATTCGCGAAACCTCGGCCCAGATCGCCTATGTGGCGGACTACTACCGCTATTACGCAGGGCTGGCGGACAAGATCGAGGGCGCGCATCTGCCGATCGACAAGCCGGACATGGAGGTCTGGCTGCGGCGCGAGCCGGTGGGGGTGGTGGCCGCCATCGTGCCGTGGAATTCGCAGCTGTTCCTGTCGGCGGTGAAAATCGGCCCGGCGCTGGCGGCGGGCTGCACGGTGGTGTTGAAAGCGTCTGAGGACGGTCCCGCGCCGATGCTGGAATTTGCCCGGATCTTTGATCAGGCGGGCTTTCCGCCCGGCGTGCTGAACGTGATCACCGGCGGGCCGGAGGCGGGGGCGGCGCTGACCCGCCACGCCTCGGTCGCGCATGTCGCTTTCACCGGCGGACCGGAGACCGCACGCCATATTGTGCGCAATTCTGCGGAAAACCTCGCCTCCACCTCGCTGGAGCTGGGCGGCAAGTCGCCCTTCATCGTGTTCGACGACGCCGATCTGGAAAGCGCGGTGAATGCGCAGGTGTCGGGGATCTTTGCCGCCACCGGGCAAAGCTGCGTTGCCGGATCGCGGCTGGTGATCCAGAGGGGCATCAAGGATGCGTTTCTGAAGCGGCTGAAGGAAAAGGCCGAAGCGGTGGTCATCGGCGCGCCGGATGACATGGCGACCGAAGTAGGGCCGCTTTGTACCCTCAAACAGCGCGGCCATGCGCTGCGGCTGATCGCGGCGTCGGTCGAGGCGGGTGCGAAGCTGATCACCGGCGGCACCGTGCCGGAGGGGGAGGGGTTCTATTTCCCGCCCACGGTGCTGGACTGCTCTGACGCGCCGGGGGCGCCCTGCCTCAGCACCGAATTTTTTGGTCCCGTCCTGTCTGTTGTGGAGTTCGGCACCGAGGCGGAGGCGGTGGAGATTGCCAACAGCACTGCCTTCGGCCTCGCCTCGGGCGTGTTCACCCAGAACCTGACCCGGGCGCACCGGATGATCCGGGGCATCCGGGCCGGGATTGTCTGGGTCAACACCTACCGCGCGGTCAGCCCGGTTGCGCCCTTTGGCGGCCACGGGCTGTCCGGCCACGGGCGCGAGGGCGGGCTGCAGGCGGCGCTGGATTACACCAGGGTGAAGACGGTCTGGCTGCGCACCAGCGATGAGGTGATCCCGGACCCCTTTGTGATGCGCTGACGGCCGTGCGCCGGGGCGGGCTGTGCTGCGGATGTCCCGCAAGGCCCTGAACGCAGCGAAAACTCCTTGCTTAGCCTCAAGCGAAGCAGCGGTTCGCCATGCACTTCTTTGCCTTGGCCCTGTGATGTGGAAATGCTGCCGGGACAGCGCGGCGGGGCAGCAGCCCGCGCGGGATCGCAGGGGGGCGGATATGGCGGCAGAAACGGTTGACACGCTGGTGGTTGGCGCAGGCCAGGCGGGCATCGCCATGAGCGAGCATCTGAGCCGCAACGGCGTGCCGCATCTGGTGCTGGAAAAGAACCGCGTCGCCGAGGCCTGGCGGACCGGCCGCTGGGATTCCCTGGTCGCCAACGGACCGGCCTGGCATGACCGCTTTCCCAATCTCGAATTCACCGGCACCGGCCCGGAGGCGTTTGCGGGCAAGGACCGGGTGGCAGAGTATTTTGCCGAATATGCCGAACGCATCAGCGCGCCGGTCCGCACCGGGGTGGAGGTGCTGAAGGCAGAACGCCTCGACGGCTGCGGCAGGTTCCGGGTGGAGACCTCGGACGGGGTGATCGAGGCGCAGCGCATCGTCGCCGCCACTGGCGCCTTTCAGCACCCGGTGATCCCGCCGCTGGTGCCGCAGGCGGCGGGCGTGCATCAGCTGCACTCCTTCCGCTACCGCAACCCCGGGCAATTGCCGGACGGCGCGGTGCTGGTGGTGGGGGCGGGTTCCTCCGGCGCGCAGATCGCCGATGAGCTGAACCGCGCGGGCCGCAAGGTCTATCTGTCGGTGGGGCCGCACGACCGGCCGCCGCGGCGGTACCGCGGCCGCGATTATGTCTGGTGGCTGGGGGTGCTGGGCCTGTGGGACGTGGCGGCGCAGGACCCGGGCAGGCAGCACGTGACGATCTCCGTCAGCGGCGCCTATGGCGGGCGGACGATGGATTTCCGCCGTCTGGCGGGCGAGGGCGTGACCCTCTTGGGGATGACCGAAGCCTTTGAGGGCGGGGTGCTGGCCTTTGCGGGCGACCTGCAGCAGAACATCGCCAATGGCGATGCCGATTACCTGAAGATCCTCGACCGCGCCGATGCCTATGCGGCGCGCAACGGCCTTGATCTGCCGGAGGAGCCGCAGGCGCGCGCGGCCTTCCCCGACCCGGAGTGCCTGACCCGCCCGCTGCGCACGCTGGACCTGGAGGCGCAGGGCATCACTACTATTCTCTGGGCGACCGGCTTCCGGCAGGATTTCTCCTGGCTGAAGGCGGATGCGTTTGACGATCAGGGCCGCCCGCAGCACCAGCGCGGGGTGTCGCGCGCGCCGGGGGTTTATTTCCTGGGCCTGCCCTGGCAGTCGCGGCGCGGCTCGACCTTTATCTGGGGCGTCTGGCATGATGCCAGCCATGTGGCGGACCAGATCGCCATCCAGCGCCACTATGAAAGCTACCGCGGCCCTGCCGGGCGCGGCGCGGAGCAGGCCTGAGGGCGGATTGCGCCCCAGCCGCCGCACCCGCCCGCCCGCCGTCATGACAGGAGAACACCATGGCCCATACCCGCATCCGCAAGTTCAACACCAGGGACACCTACCCGGAACAGAACCTGGACAACGACCTGTGCCAGGCGGTTGTGACCTATGGCGGCAAGACCGTCTATCTGCGCGGCCAGTGCCCGCAGAACCTCGATGATGCGAGGAATATCGGCAGCCACGATCCGGCGGAGCAGACCCATAAGGTGATGCAGAACATCCGGCAGCTGATCGGGGAGGCCGGCGGCTCGATGGAGCATCTGGTGAAGGTCGTGGTCTATATCACCGACGTGCGCCACCGCGAGGCGGTCTACCGCACCATGGGCGAATATATCAAAGGGGTGTATCCGGTGAGCACCGGGCTGGTGGTGCAGGCGCTGGCGCGGCCCGAGTGGCTGGTGGAGATCGATGCCACGGCGGTCATTCCGGACTAATCCGGAAGCGCGAAGGGGGCTGTCTGCCCCCTCTTGAGCCTGCGGCTCAATTCACCCCCGAGGATATTTCCGGCCAGATGAAGAACGGATCATCTCCAGCGGCTGGTGAGGAGGAGAGACGATGACATTTTCGCTTGTGGCGCGCTGTGCGGACAGCGGCATGTTCGGGGTGGCGATCGCGTCGTCGTCGCCAGCGGTGGCGGCGCGCTGTTCCTTTGCCCGGGCGGGCACCGGCGCGGCGGCCAGCCAGAACGTGACCGACCCCAGCCTCGGGCCCTTGGCGCTGGACCTGATGGGACAGGGCCTGAGCGCGGCTGAGGCCCTGCAGGAAGTGCAGCGGCGCGGCAGCTTCATGGAATACCGGCAGGTGCTGGTGGTGGACAGCGCAGGCGGCACCGCCATTCATTCCGGGGCGAACGCGCTGGGGATCTGGGCGCAGGCAGAGGGCCGGGACGTGGCCTCGGGCGGCAATCTTTTGGCCAATGACGGGGTGTGCCAGGCGATCGTGGAGGGGTTTCAGGCGGCTGAAGGGCATCTGGGCGGCCGGCTGATTGCGGCCTTGCGCGCCGGGCTGGCGGCGGGCGGCGAGGCCGGGCCGGTGCATTCGGCGGGCCTGAAGCTGGTCGGCAAGGTGAGCTGGCCGGTGGCCGACCTGCGCTGCGACTGGAGCGAGGACTGCCCGGTGGAGGCGGTCGCCGCCGCCTGGGATATCTACAGCCCGCAGCTGGACGCCTATGTGCAGCGCGCGCTCGACCCGCGGGCGGCCCCGTCCTACGGCGTGCCCGGCGACGAGTGACCGGCGGCGGGGGCGGGGCTGTGCGGGCGCGCGCGGCCCCTGTCCTTGCCCCTGCCGCGGACGTAGACTGCGCTGAAAACCGCCCGGATCAAGGATGCGCCCTGATCCGCCCAGCCCCGGGAGAGCCTGCCCTTGCCTGTCAGATACACGCTGCGCCAGCTGGAGTATTTCGCCGCCGTGGGGGAAGCGGGGTCTATCGCGCTGGCCTCGGAGAAGGTGAACGTGTCCTCGCCCTCGATCTCGGCGGCGATTGCGCAGCTGGAACAGGAATTCGGGGTGCCGCTGTTTGTCCGCCGCCACGCGCAGGGGCTGGCGCTGACGCAGGCGGGGCGGGTGATGCTGGCGCAGGCCCGCTGCGTGCTGCGCGAGGCCGCCCGCATGGCCGAAATCGCAGACGGCATCTGCGGCCAGGTGCGCGGGCCGCTGGCGGTCGGCTGCCTGCTGACCTTTGCCCAGGTGGTGCTGCCTGCGGTGCGGCGCAGCTTCGAGGACCGTTACGGCGAGGTGGCCGTGCGCCAGATCGAGCTGGATCAGGCGGCGATCTTCAGCGGCCTCCGGCGGGCGGAGCTGGACATCGCGCTGACCTACGACCTGGATATTCCGGCCGATCTGCGCTTCATCCCGCTGGCGGAGCTGCCGCCCTATGCGCTGGCGGGCGAAGGCCATCCGCTGGCGGATCTGCCGGAGGTCACGGTGGAGGCGCTCTGCGCGCATCCGATGGTGCTGCTGGATCTGCCGTTCAGCGCGGATTATTTCCTGTCGTTCTTCCAGCAGGCCGGGATCACGCCCAACGTGGCGGAGCGCACCCGCGACATGGCGGTGATGCGCAGCCTGGTGGCCAATGGCTATGGCTATTCGATTGCCAATATCCGCCCGGTCAACGACCGGTCGCCGGATGGCAAACCGCTGAGGTTCATCCCGCTGAAGGGGGATCTGCGCCCGATGCGGATGGGGCTGCTGATGGCACCGGATGCGGAGCAGTCGAGCACCATCCGCGCCTTTGCCGGTCACTGCGCGGAGCTGGTGACGGACGGCGCGCTGCCGGGTCTGGCCGCGCCGCCGCCGCGATAGGCCGCAGCACGGGGGCATCCGCGGGGCCTTTGAGGCGGAATGGCTGGACGCAGGCAGCAAATCCGTCACACTGGCTGGCGCTGAACGGGCCGGCACCGGCGGCGCGCCGCAGGTGCCGCGCGCCATTGCCGGGCTGGCCGCAGAGTGAGGAGAAACGTGATGAGTGACGCAATTTACAAGACGGTTGACGTGGTGGGCAGCTCCGCCAGCAGCATCGAGGATGCGGTGAGCGGCGCGATTGCCCGGGCCGCCAAGACCATCGACCACATCAGCTGGTTCGAGGTCGGCGAGATCCGCGGCCATGTCGAGGACGGCAAGGTCGCGCACTATCAGGTCGCGCTGAAGATCGGGTTCCGGCTTGACTGACCTTGCCGGGACGCTGGAGATCCTGGAGCGGCTGACCGCCTTTGACACGGTCAGCCGCAACTCCAACCTGGACCTGGCCGCCTATGCGCAGGATGTTCTGACGGGGCATGGCTTTCGGGTGACGCGCCTGCCGTCGCCCTGCGGCCGCAAGACCGGGCTTTATGCCGAAACCGGCCCGGCGGGGGCGGGGGTTCTGCTGTCGGCGCATACCGATGTGGTGCCCGTGGACGGGCAGGCGTGGAGCCGCGATCCCTTCCGCCTGACCCGTGAGGGCGCGCGCGTCTATGGCCGCGGCACCACCGACATGAAGGGCTATGCCGCGAGCGTGCTGGCGCTGGCCGGGCGGGCGGCGGCGGCTGAGCTGAAGGCGCCGCTGAAGATCGTGCTGTCCTATGACGAGGAGATCGGCTGCGTTGGCATTCAGCAGATGCTGGACCGGCTGGCGCCGCTGGCGGGCCGCCCGCGCGCCTGTTTCGTGGGCGAGCCGACGCAGATGCAGGTGGCCACAGGCCACAAGGGCAAGGCCGCGTTGCGGGCCGTCTGCCGCGGCCGGAGCGGCCATTCGGCGCTGGCGCCGCAATTCACCAACGCCTTGCATCTGGCGGCGGATTTCCTGGCGGAACTGCGCGCGCTGCAGGCGGACTTCGCCGCCCATGGCGCGCGGGATGCGGCCTATGATGTGCCTTACACCACGGTTCATGCCGGGACGCTCTCTGGCGGCAGTGCGCTCAACATCGTGCCGGACCGGGCTGAGCTGGCGTTTGAATACCGCCATCTGCCCGCCGACCGGCCCGAGGACATAATGGCCCGCATCCGGGCGGCGGCGGACCGGGTCTCTGCCCGCTACCCGGCGCCGGAGGCCTGCATCGAGGTGGCGCTGGACAGCGCCTATCCCGGCCTCGGCACGCCGCCGGACAGCCCGGTTGCGGTCTATGCCCGCACCCTGGCCCGCAGCCCCGGCTGCACCAAGGTGGCGTTTGGCACCGAGGCCGGGGTCTTTGACCGGCTGGGCATTCCAACTGTGGTCTGCGGCCCGGGGTCGATGGCGGGGCAGGGGCACCAGCCGGACGAGTATCTGGAGCTGAGCCAGCTGGCCACCTGCGATGCGATGATGGACCGGATCCTGGAGGATCTGACGGTCTGAGGCCGGTGCCCGGGCAGCCCGCCCTGACCGCGCGGCAGCCTGGCGGGGTGCCTAAAATTTTACCGGAGTTGTCAGCTGACAATTTGCCGCCGCCTGCCGCGCCGCGTGCGGGCTGGCGATGGCGCTGGGGCGGCGCATTTGCTGGCGCCGGTGGCGCGGGCGGGCGGCCGCGCTATGTGGTAGCGCTGCGATGGAATGGTCCGCCGGGCGGTTGCTGCCGGGCGGGCAGGCCTGGGGCGGACCCGGGCCGGGAAAGGCCTGCGCCGCTGACGCAGGCTTACGCGGGGCTATGCGCCATGAAGACCAGCGAGCGGAATGTGATCGTGCTTGGCGGCACCGGGTTTCTGGGCCAGCGGGTGGTGCGCCGGCTGCAGGACCGCGGCTGCCCGGTCAGCGCCGGAACACGGTTTCCGGAGGCCGCGGCCTCTTACCCCGGCAGCTGGGACCGCGGGGTCCGGCTGGTGGGGATGGATCTGGCGGACCCGGACACCCTGGCCCGGGCGCTGGAGGGCGCCGCTGCCGTGGTCAATTGCATCGGCTTTTACGCCGAGACCCGCCAGCAGAGCTTTCAGGACGTTCATGCCGAGGGCGCCCGCCGGATCGCCCGGCTGGCGCGGAACGGCGGGGTGCAGCGGCTGGTCCATATCTCCGGCATCGGCGCCAGCTTGCAATCGCCCTCGGCCTATGTGCGCGCCCGGGCCGAGGGCGAGGCCGCCGTGCGCAGCGTCTTTCCGGGCGCCGTCATCCTGCGGCCCAGCGTGATGTTCAGCCGCAGCGGCGCCTTTTTCGGCGACCTGCAGAAGATCGTCGCCCGCCTGCCGGTGATCCCGCTGTTCGGCAGCGGGCGCACGCGGCTGCAGCCGGTCTGGGCGGGCGATGTGGCAGAGGCGGTCTGCCGCCTCCTGGATGGCGCGCGGGCGCCGCGCAAGGTGTTTGAGCTGGGCGGGCCGGATGTGTTCACCTACCGGGAAATCCTGCGGCGGCTGGCGGTGCTGTCGGGACGCCGCCGCCTGCTGCTGCCGGTGCCCTTTGCGCTATGGCGGGCGGGGGCGGTGCCGCTGTCGCTGCTGCCGCAGCCGCCGGTGACGCGGGCGCAGATCGCCCTGATGGAACACGACAACACGGTGGGCGAGGGAATGGCGGGGTTTGCCGATCTCGGCATCACCCCGCAGTCCGCCATCGCCATGGGTCTGGTTTGACGCGGGGTTGTTAAGCCCTTGTACTAAAAAGGATTTCCCCGCACCGGATCCCTTGCCCGGCGCGGGGCAGGCTCAGGCGAAGCTGACTCCGTTCAGGACCATCGGCAGCTCTGTCACCCGCGGGCCGTCCGCCGCGATGGCATTGGCCAGCGCCGGGGCCGCGGGCGGGGTGCCGGGTTCGCCAACCCCCGTGGGCATTTCGGCAGAGGGCACGATATGCACCTCGATGGCACCGATGTCGCCGATCCGCAGCGGCTCGTAATCCGGGAAGTTGGACTGGTCCACCACGCCTTCGGTCAGGGTGATCTGGTTGCGCATCGCATGGCCCAGGCCATAGCCGATGCCGCCCTCCATCTGCGCCTTGATCACATCCGGGTTGACCGCGATGCCGCAATCCACCGCGCAGGTGACTTTCTCGATCTTCACCCCGTCCCCGGCGTTGCCGGAGACCTCCACCACCTCGGCCACATAGCTGCCAAAGCTCTTGTGGACAGCGATGCCCTGGCTGCGGCCTTCCGGCGCGCTGCCCCAGCCGGCCTTCTCCGCGGCCAGTTTCAGCACCCCGGCCAGCCGCTGCTGATCGGCGCCGCCGCCCTCCAGCAGGGCCAGGCGGAAGTCCACCGGATCGCGGCCTGAGGCGCGGGCGGCTTCGTCCATCATCACCTCCATCACATAGGCCGTGTGGGTGTGCCCGACCGAGCGCCACCACAGCACCGGGGTGGCCTTGGCCACGTCGCTGAGGCCGGTGAACTGCGCCGGGATCCTGTAGGGGGTGTCCGCCGCGCCCTCGACCGAGCTGTGATCGACGCCGCCGTGCACCATCATGCTCTCAAACGCGGTGCCTTTCAGGATCGACTGCGCGGCGATGCGGTGGTCCCAGCCGGTGATATTGCCCTCCGCGTCCAGACCAACCCGCACCCGGTGCGCCACCGCGGGGCGGTAATAGCCGCCGGTGATGTCATCCTCGCGCGACCAGACCAGTTTCACCGGGCGGGTGCGGTCGGTCAGGGCAAAGGCCAGCGCCGCCTCCACCTGGTAATCGGCCGTCGGCGTGGCGCGGCGGCCGAAGGAGCCGCCGGCGAACATCGTGTTGATGCGCACCTTGTCCATCGGCAGCTGGAAGATTTGCGCCAGTGCCATATGCGGCCCGCTGGGGAACTGGCAGCCGTCGTGCAGAGTGACGCCGCCGTCCGCGTCGGCCTCGATCGTGCAGGTGAGCGGCTCCATCGGCGCGTGCGCCAGCAGCGGGAAGTAGAAGGTCTGCTCCACCACCTGCGCCGCGCCCTTGATCTGCTCCGTGGTGGCGGCGTGGTCCGCGCCGGTCACGTTGAATTCCGGCTCGGCGTACACCGCGGCCAGCAGTTCCTCGCGGATCTGGTCCGAGCTGCGGTGTTCGGCGTTTGAAAAATCCCAGTCCACGGTGATCGCGTCGCGGGCCTGGAACGCGGCCCAGGTGTTCTCGGCATAGACTGCGATGCCCGCCTGGTTGGGCAGGACGGCGGCGCGGATGTAGCCTTTGACCGCCATGGCGCCGGTATCGTCAAACCCGCTGGCAAGCCCGCCCATGCGCGGGCTGCGGAGGATCACGGCAACCATCTGCCCCGGCAGATGCAGGTCCATCGCAAACATCGCGGTGCCATTGGTCTTGGGCAGCGAGTCCTTCCGCTTCACCTGCGGGTTGCCGATCAGGCGGAATGCGCTGGGGTCCTTCAGCCGCGGCTCTGCCGGGGCCTCCATCTGCGCGGCGGCGGCAACGAATTCCGCAATCGGCGCCGACTGGCCTGCGCCGGTGATGATGCCGTCCTCAAGGCTCAGCGCTGCGGCGTCTGCGCCCCAGGCTTCGGCGGCGGCCTTGATCAGCATTTCGCGCGCGGCGGCCCCGGCCTGGCGGTACTGCATGAAGGAATTGGCCATCGCGGTGGAGCCGCCGGTGCCCTGCATCTGCCCGAACGCCAGGTTGGCATAGCGCGCGGCATCGGAGGGGGCGAATTCGTAACGAATGTCCTCCATCGAAACGCCCAGCTCCTCGGCGATCAGGGTGGTGAGGCCGGTGGCCGGGCCCTGGCCCTTCTCGAAGTGCTTGATAATGGCGGTGACGGTGCCGTCGGCGCTGATCTTCACAAACGGGTTCAGCTGCGCAGGCGCGGCGCCGGCCGCCAGCGCGCCGTTCGGACGGACGCCGACATAGAGGACCGCGGCAGCGGCGGCGGCGGAGGCGAGGAAACCGCGGCGGGAGGTGGTGAGGGTCATATCAGGCCTCCATCATTTCGGATGCGCGCTGGATCGCGGCGCGGATGCGCTGGTAGGTGGCGCAGCGGCAGGCGTTGCCGTCCATGTAATCGTCGATCTCCTCAACCGTCGGCTTGGGGTTTTCGCTCAGCAGGCCCACGGCGGACATGATCTGGCCCGACTGGCAATAGCCGCATTGCACCACGTCCAGCTCCACCCAGGCGTCCTGCACGGCCTTGGACACCTTGGAGTCCAGCCCTTCGATGGTGGTGATCTCGGCGCCTTCGGCGTCCTCCACATAGGTCTGGCAGGAGCGCACGGGCTCGCCGTCCAGATGCACGGTGCAGGCGCCGCAGGCGGCCACGCCGCAGCCGAACTTGGTGCCGGTGAGCTTCAGCTCATCGCGGATCACCCACAGCAGCGGGGTGCCGGGTTCGGCCTCCACCTGATGCGTCTGGCCGTTGAGATTCAATGAAATTGCCATGGTTCTGGGGCCTCCCCTTGGCTGGAATGTACGGGTCAGGATTTTTCGAATGCGGCGAAGGCGTCCGCGTAATCGGGATGCCAGCGCGACAGGGCCGGGCGGTTTTCGAGGATGTCGCCCAGGGCCCAGGCGACCCGGCGCTGGTCGCGCTCGGGGGTCACGTCGTTGTCGGGGCAGAGGATATAGAAATCGCCCGCTGCCATGCGGGTCAGCAGATGGTCCACCGTCTGCCCGGAGGTCCAGGCGGCGGCGGGTTTTTCCGGCATGACGCTGGCGATCATGCCGGTATAGGTGAAGCCGGGCACGAACAGATGCGCGCTGATTGGCGCTTCCGCCTGGCGCAGATCGTGGGCCAGCATCTCCGTCAGCACCTTCACCCCCGCCTTGGAGACATTGTATCCCGGATTGCCCGGCGGTGTGGTGATGCCCTGTTTGGAGCCGGTGTTGACCACCGCCGCGGGGCGCGCGGCGGCGATCATCCGGGGCAGAAAGGCCTGCACGCCGTTCAGCACGCCAAACAGGTTCACCTCGATCATCGCGCGCCAGGCGTCCGGGTTTTCCCAGCTGCCGGAGAGGCGGGCGATGCCTGCGTTGTTCATCAGCACCGCCACGTCGCCCGCGTCGAAAGCGGCATCGGCCAGCGCCGCGAGCTCCTCCGGCTTGCTGACGTCCGTTGGAACCGCCAGCACCGGCGCGTTCGCCGCAGCGACGCTGCGCAAGCGCTCTGCCGCCTGCTCCAGCGCGTCGCCCGGCAGGTCGGCCAGCACCACCCCCAGCCCGGCCTGGGCAAAGCGTTCGGCGGCCGCAAATCCAACCCCGCTGGCACCGCCTGTCACCACCGCCAGGCCGCCTGCTGCAACTGCGTCTGTGTACATGAAATATCCTCCCGCAAGTGTTGTGCTGCCAGGGCTTGCCGCCGCCCCGGCTGTATTGGTTGCAGAAAAAGGTAGGGCGTGCGGGGCGGATTGCCGTGCCTGATCCTCCGGATGATCTGCCTGATCCTCCAGACCGCCGGGATTTGCGGTTCTGTTGCGGCTGCCCCGCGCCTATAGTCAGCTGCAACAGGAGGTGCGCCAATGGTGCCGCAGGATCTGATCGAAGAAGTTGCCGCCTTTGTCCGCGCCAAGGGCACGCCGGAGGACGGCTGCGAGACCGGGGTGGGCGGGCTGTTCGCCTTTTGCCGCGAGACCCCGACCGAATTTCAGGCGATGGTCTATGAGCCCGTCATGTGCCTGGTGCTGCAGGGCGCCAAGGAGGCGCATCTGGAAGACCGGGTGATCCGCTATGGCGCGGGCATGTCGCTGATCGTCAGCCATGCGCTGCCGGTGACGGCGGGGGTGATCGATGCCGCGCCGGACAAGCCCTATGTCTCGCTGGTGCTGCGGCTGGATCTGGCCACCGCGCGCAGCCTGTATGATGAGGCCGGCGCGGCAGCGGGACAGCAGCGGGGCACCCATTCGATGAGCGTGGCGGACAGCGATGCGGCGCTGACCGATGCGATGGCGCGGCTGTTCCGGCTGTCGCAGGACCCGGCGGAGGTGCAGGCGCTGGCGCCGCTGGTGCTGCGGGAGATCCATTTCCGGCTGCTGCGCGCCCAGCACGGCGGGATGCTGCGGCAGCTGCTGCTGCACGAAAGCCCGGCGAGCCGGATTTCCAAGGCGATTGCGCTGATCCGCGCGGGGTACAAGGCGCCGATCGCCGTGGCGGAGCTGGCCGCCGCAGCAGGGATGAGCCAGTCGACCTTTCACGAGCATTTCAAAACGCTCACCTCCACCACGCCGCTGCAGTACCAGAAGGAGCTGCGGCTGCTGGAGGCGCGGCGCTTGCTGATGAGCGGCGGGCGGTCGGTGGCCTCGGCGGCCTATGACGTGGGCTATGAAAGCCCGACCCAGTTCAGCCGCGAATATGCCCGCAAGTTCGGCCTCCCGCCGCGGGACGAAAAACCGGCCCCGGCGGCGGCGACCTAGGCGGGGCTGGAACAGCCCTGCCCGGCGCATCCCCGCGTCAGAGCCGGATCACCGCCATCTTGTCCTGGGTCATGTCATGCATGGTGTAGCCGATGCCGCCGGTGTTGTAGCCGGACTGGCGGCGGCCGGCGAAGGGCATCCAGTCGACCCGGAAGGCGGTGTGGTCGTTGACCATGACCGCGGTGGCATCCAGCCCGCGCACCGCCTGCATCGCGGTGTCCAGGCTTTGGGTGAAGACCGCGGCCTGGAAGGCATAGGGCAAGCTGTTGGCGGTCCCTATGGCCTGCGCGATGCTGTCCGTGCTGTAGACGCAGATCACCGGGCCGAAGATTTCCTGCTGCGACACGCGGGCCTCCGCGGGCGGGTCCAGCAGCACGGTGGGGGCATAGGTGGTCTTGCCCAGCCGTTTGCCGCCCGCCAGCAGCCTGGCGCCGCCGTCCAGTGCCTCCTGCACCCAGTCCTCGACCCGGTCGACCTCGCCCGGGCGGATCAGCGGGCCGCAGTCGACGGTCGGGTCGGTGGCATCGCCGACCTTCAGCGCCTGTGCCGCTTCGGCCAGTTTCTGCGCGATCTCTTCGGCCTTGGCGGCGGGGGCAAACACCCGCTGCACCGAGACGCAGACCTGGCCGGAGTGGTAGAAGCCGCCCTTGGCCAGCAGCGGGATCATCGCGCCGATGTCCGCGTCCTCGGCCACGATCACCGGCGCGGCGCCGCCGTGTTCCAGCGCGCAGCGGGTGCCGGGGGCGAGCTTGGAGCGCAGCATCCAGCCGACGCGGGCGGAGCCGATGAAGGAGAAGAACCCCGTGCGCGGGTCGGTGATCATCCTCTCCGCCACCGCGTTGGAGCAGACCACATCGCGGCACCAGTCCTGCGGCAGCCCGGCCTCGTGCAGCATGGCGACAAAGGCCTGGCACGACAGTGGCGTGTCCTGCGCCGGTTTCACGATCACCGGGCAGCCGGTGGCCACCGCCGGCGCGACCTGATGCACGATCAGGTTCAGCGGATGGTTGAAGGCGCTGGCGGCCACCACCACCCCGATCGGCTCGCGCTGGGTAAAGGCGATGCGGCCCGATCCGGCCTCGGTCAGATCCATCGGGATTTCGGTGCCCGCCATCTGGCCGATCTCATGCACGCACAGCTCCACCCCGTCGATGGCGCGCTTGACCTCGACCTTGGCGTCGGCCAAGGGCTTGCCGCCCTCGCTGGCGATCAGCAGGGCCAGCTCGTCAAAGCGGTCCTCCATCAGCCGGGCGGTTTTCTTGAGGATGTCTATGCGCTGATAGGCGGGCAGCCACGCATCGCGGTTGCGGAACAGCCCGTGCGCGGTGTCCAGCATCGCGTCGATCCGGTCCCAGCCTGAGGTTTCGGCCGTGCCGATACACTCCAGGCTGAACGGGTTCACAACGTCTATGGTTTCGCTCATATCAGGCACACCTTGTCGGCCAGCTCCTCGATCAGGACCCGCTGGTTTTCGCTGTAGTCCACCGGCACATCAATCAGATGCACGCCGCCCGCGTCAAAGGCTTTTTCAAAGGTTGGCAGCAGGTCTTCGGTGCGCTCGATCCGGTGGCCGGTGGCGCCGTAGCTGCCTGCGTACTGGACAAAATCGGGATTGTTGAACTCCAGCCCCCAGTCGCCGAAGCCTGCGTGGGCCTGTTTCCAGCGGATCATTCCATAGGCGCTGTCGTTCAGCACCGTCACCACCAGGTTGAGGCCGAGGCGGACCGCGGTTTCCATCTCCTGGCTGTTCATCATAAAGCCGCCGTCGCCGCAGATCGCCATTACCCGGCGGTCCGGGTTCAGCTTGGCCGCCATCATCGCCGAAGGCAGCCCCGCGCCCATGGTCGCCAGCGCGTTGTCCAGCAGCACGGTGTTGGGCTGATAGGCCTTGTAGTTGCGGGCGTACCACAGCTTGTAGATGCCATTGTCCAGCGCGATGATATCGCATTCGTCCATCACCTTGCGGGTGTCGGCAACCAGCCGCTGGGGGATCACCGGGAAGCGCCCGTCATCGGCGCCTTCGGAGATATGCTCGTCGGTCTCCCGCTTGACGCGCTCGAAATAGCTGCGGTCGAAATCCAGCGGCCCGCCGAGGATCTTGCCCAGCCGGGTGATCGACTGGGCCAGATCGCCAACCACCTCCAGCTGCGGGAAATAGACCCGGTCGACCTGCGCCGCCTTGTAGTTCACATGTATCACCTTGGTGCCGCCTTCCTCCATGAAGAAGGGCGGTTTTTCGACCACGTCGTGGCCGACGTTGATGATCAGGTCGGCGCGGTCGATGGCGCAGTGCAGATAGTCGCCATCCGACAGCGCCGCAGTGCCCAGGAACAGGTCCGAGCGTTCGTCGACCACGCCCTTGCCCATCTGGGTGTTGAAGAAGGGGATCTGGATCAGGTCGGTGAAATCGCACAGCGCCGAGCGGGCCTTGCGCCGGTTGGCCCCGGCCCCGACCAGCAGCAGCGGCATCTTGGCGGCCCGGATCATCTCTGCCGCCTCGTTCAGCACCGCGTCGCCCGCCACCGCGTAATGGCGCGGGTGGGGCTGCAGGACAGAGGCGTCGGTTTCTTCGGCGGCGATATCCTCCGGCAGTTCCAGCAGAACCGCGCCGGGGCGTTCCTCCTCGGCGGTGCGGAAGGCCTCGCGGATCAGGGCGGGGATGGTGTTGCCGTGGACGATCTGCTTGGACATCTTGCAGATCGGATCGAACAGGTTGACGATGTCGATGATCTGGAACCGGCCCTGTTTCGATTTCTTGATCGGCTTCTGCCCGGTGATCATGATCAGCGGCATCGCCCCGAGATGGGCATAGGCGGCGGCGGTGGCCAGGTTGGTGGCGCCGGGGCCAAGCGTCGCCATGCACACCCCCGTCTTGCCGGTCAGGCGGCCATAGGTCGCCGCCATGAAGCCCGCGCCCTGCTCGTGGCGGGTCAGCACCAGTTCGATGCTGGAGGTGCGCAGGGATTCCAGCAGGTCGAGGTTCTCCTCGCCGGGGACGGCAAAGATGTATTCGACGCCTTCCCGCTCCAGCGCGGCAACAAGCAGATCGGAAGCTTTGGACGGAGCGGAAGCGGGGGGGTGAGAGTCGGGCATGGGGGCTCCTGTTGGGTTGACGGCTTGGGGGGCCTTATTGTGCGGCGTGCTGCTGTTCCGGCGTCGGATACAGCTCATCCATCGAGACAGAGCGGCCGGTATCCAGCACGATGCGCGCATGGTAGCGTTTCAAGAGCCGCGGCTCTGCCACGCCGCAGCTGTGGGCGATGATGCCGACCTCCTTTTTCATGTTGCGGGCGTAATAGGCGACCCGTTCCGATTTGCTGGCCGGGTCGAGGCCGAATTGCAGCCTGCGGTCGTGGGTGGTGATGCCGGTGGGGCAGGTGTTCTTGTTGCACTGCAGCGCCTGGATGCAGCCGAGCGCGAACATGAAGCCGCGGGCGGAGTTGACGAAATCGGCCCCGGCGCAGAACGCCCAGGCGACCTCTGACGGGTTGATCAGCTTGCCGCTGGCGCAAACCTTGATCCGGTCGCGCAGGCCATAGCGGATCAGGGTATCGACGGCCAGCGGCAGGCTTTCGCGCAGCGGCATCCCCATGTTGTCGATCAGGCTCATCGGGGCGGCGCCGGTGCCGCCGTCGGCGCTGTCTATTGTGATGAAATCCGGGGCGCTTTCGATGCCGCGGGAGTGGACCTCCTGGCACATGCCCTCGATAAAGCCATAGGCGCCCAGCACCGCCTTGAACCCCACCGGCTTGCCGGTCACTTCGCGGACATAGGCGATCATGTCCAAAAGATCGCCGACGCAGTCGATTTCCGGGTGGCGGTTGGGGCTGATTGCGTCCTCGCCCGGGGTAAGGCCGCGGATTTCGGCGATTTCCTGGGTCACCTTGGCGCCGGGCAGGATGCCGCCCTTGCCGGGTTTGGCGCCCTGGCTGAGCTTCAGTTCGAACATGCGGACGGTGTCATGCGCCGCCACCGCGCGCAGCTTGTCCTCGTCAAAGCCGCCCTCGGGCTTGCGGACGCCGAATTTGCCGGTGCCGATCTGGAACACGAGGTCGCAGCCGCCCTCCAGATGGTAGGGCGACAGGCCGCCCTCGCCGGTATTGAGCCAGATGCCGGCCTTTTTGGCGCCATGCGACAGCGCCCGCACCGCGGGCACCGAAATCGCGCCATAGCTCATGCCGGAGATGTTGAAGATCGAGCTGGTGGTGTAGGGGTGGCGGGCATGGGGGCCGATGGTGATTTCGGCCGGGGGCGAGGCCTCATGCGACAGCGACGGGAACGGGCAGTTGGCGAAGTAGACAGTGGCGGGCCGCCGCAGATCGCGGGTGGAGCCGAAGGCGACGGTGGAATCCACATTCTTGGCGGCGCGGTAGACCCAAGAGCGTTCGGCGCGGTTGAACGGCATCTCCTCGCGGTCGAGGGCAAAGAAATACTGCCGGAAGAATTCGCCCAGATGCTCAAACAGATAGCGGAAGCGGGCAATCACCGGATAGTTGCGCCGCAGGGTGCTGTCGGTCTGGGTCTTGTCGCGGACATACAGAACGATCAGCCACAACAGGCCCGCCCCGATGGCGAAGATGAAAGCGTAGGACAGGAATTCAAGCAGCGCCAGGACGGTGCTGGATATCTGGGACATGTTCTCCATCGCTCCTTCAGGGGCTTGTGGCGCGGCTGGGTCCGCACGCCTGGCTTATGCCGTTACAGAATGCGCATTGGCCGCAGATATTGCATTCACGGGCCGATCACTTCCTCAGGAGCCGCGCCGGCGGCGGGGGAAGGGCAGGCTGCCCGCGGGGCCGGAGTCCCCACAGGATAACGGCTGGCAGGCCTGTTTGGTTCCCCCGCAGCGCGGGCCTGGATACTGATCGCGATAGTGCGCCAGCCGGGCAAAAGATGTCCAGCCTGCGGGGACGGGCGGTACAGGCCGCCACTCAGATCAGGGACCTGGCCGGATGCGGAACAGCGCTTCGATCTCGACCGCCGCGTTTGAGGGCAGGCTTGGGCTGCCGACAGCAAACCGCACGTGGTTCGCTTTCTCAGGCCCCAACGCCTGAACCATAAAGTCCGATGCACCGTTCACGACCTTTGGATGGCCGGTAAAGTCCGGGACCGAATTCACGAAAGCGCCCAGCTTTATGAGCCGTTCTATCTTATCAAGATCGCCGATGGCGGCTTTGGCACGGGCCAAGATACCTATACCGCAGCAGCGTGCGGCTTCGATCCCTTGCTCTATCTCGATATCTTGGCCGAGCTTTCCTTGGATGACCCGGCCATCCGGAGCTATGGATATTTGTCCAGAGATATACAAGAACTCCCCATCCACGAGATAGGGGGCGAAGTTGCCCAGGGGCCGGGGGGCTTCGGGTAGTTTTACTCCAACGGATTGCAGGTTCTTCTCAATCGAATTCATGAAATCGTCCTGATGAATGATCTGTGCTTAGGCAAAAAGTGCCGGATCAGGGGTAAACTGATCGGCCCCTTATTACTATAACCTATGCCTAAGTCAGAGCACAGTTTTCCAGGGACGGCGGCGCTCCTGCTTGCGGGGATCAGGATGGCGTGTCGGGACCGGACCAGTGCCGGCAGGCGGCGCGGACGTCCTCGACGAACAGCTCCACCGCGCGGCTGCGGATGTGGCTGCGCCGGGTGGCGAGCGAAAACGCGGAGTGCCAGCGCAGCTGCGGGTGGGACAGCTCGCGCAGGCGGCCCGCGCGCACCCGGCTTTCGGCGTAATGCAGCGGCAGCGGGCCGAGGTACTGGCCGGTTTCGATCAGCATCGCCATCGCCTCCATGTTGGCAACGACCGCCTGCGGATCGGGGCTGCCGAGATCGGGGGAGACCAGCATGTCATAGGAGCGCTGGCAGAGCGGGTGCTGCGCAACCGCCTGCGGGCTGACCTGCTGCGGCGGCAGCGGGAACAGCGGGTGGCCCCGGCCGCAGTAAAACCGGTGCTCCTCGCGGCACAGCGGCTCATACGCCAGGCCGGCGCTTTGGGTGCGGAACGGCGCGATGGCGGCGTGCAGCGCGCCGGTGATCAGCTGTTGGGTCAGCTCCGCCGGGGAGGCGACGGTGATTTCCAGCCGCACCTCGTTCGGGCGGGACAGGAACGCCTGCAGCGCCTGCACCAGGTTGAGACCGGGCAGGCTGCTGACCGCATCCGCCACGCCGATGCGGAGGCTGCCGGTGACGGCATCGCGCAGCTCCAGCAGCTCGGCGTCGAAATCGCGGGCGCTGCGCAGGATGCTGCGGGCCTTGCGATAAGCGGCCTCGCCCCGTTCGGTCAGGCGGAAGCCGCCGCGGCCGCGCTCGCACAGCCGGTAGCCAAGGGCGGTTTCCAGATCGCGGATGCGCAGGCTGATGGCCGGCTGGGTGATCCCCAGCGCATATTGCGCCTCGGAAAACCCGCCGCATTCGGCGACGGTGACAAAGGTTTCCAGCAGCGTGCTGCGCAGCAGTTTCATGGCGCTGGCCCTCCCCGGCCGCCGGTCTGGACTTACATGAGTTCACCTTATGTAAGGATAAGCAACATGATATTTTTTCATGCAATGACCCGTGCTGAGGTGCTGTGAAACCTGATGACGGAGATGCCCATGCCTGGACACAGTTACGAAACCGGCCGCCTGAACCTGCCCTTTGTCGGCATCGCCACCTTTGGCAAGGCGCCTTATGTGCAGGACTGGGACGCGATTGATGCCGATGTTGCCATCCTCGGCGCGCCCTTTGACTCCGGCTGCCAGTACCGCCCCGGCGCGCGGTTCGGGCCGCGGGCGGTGCGCGAGGCCTCGACGCTGTTCAGCTTCGGCCATGCCGGCGCCTATGACCACGAGGATGACGCCACCTATCTGGGCGAAGACGTGCGGATCGCTGACTTGGGCGATGCCGACATCATCCACACCAAGACGGAGGAAAGCCACGCCGGTATCGAATACGGGGTGACGAAGATCCTGGAGGCCGGCGCGCTGCCGGTGGTCATCGGCGGCGACCATTCTGTCAACATTCCCTGCATCAATGCCTTTGCACAGGATTGCGCCCGGAACGGCCCCCTGCATGTGGTCCAGATCGACGCGCATCTGGACTTTGTCGATACGCGCAAGGGCGTCACCATCGGCCACGGCAACCCGATGCGCCGCGCGATCGAAAAGGATTACGTCTGCGGCATGACGCAGCTGGGGATCCGCAATGTCTCCTCCACCGCGCGCGAAGGGTATGAGGATGCCCGCGCGCGCGGGTCCGACATTCTGTCGGTGCGCCAGGTGCGCAAGCTGGGGGCTGACGCGGTGCTGGAGCGCATCCCCGAAGGCGCGCGCTATTACGTGACCATCGACATTGACGCCTTCTGCCCGTCGATTGCCCCCGGCACCGGCACCCCCAGCCACGGCGGGTTTCTGTATTACGATGTGCTGGAACTGCTGCAGGGCCTCAGCAAGCGCGGCGATGTGGCGGGCATCGACCTGGTGGAGGTCGCGCCCGCCTATGATCCCACCGAAAGCACCCAGATCCTGGCCGCGCAGCTTCTGCTGAACTTCATCGGCTTCATCTTCCACAACAGGCGGTAGGCGCTCCCCCGGCAGACCCTTGCGCAGCCTAAGCGGCGTGCCGTGCGGGGTCACAGGTCCAGTTCAATTGTGTCCGTTGCCGGGACCGCGCAGCAGATCAGGGCATCGCCGTCCTGGGGCGCGGCGGCGGGCGGGGTGCGGTAGGCAACCTTGCCTGCCCCCAGCCGGGTGGCGCAGCTGCCGCAAGTGCCCGCGCGGCAGCTGAACTCCGGCGTCAGACCGTGGCGTTCGGCCAGCTCCAGCAGGGTGCCGTCCGCCGGGGTCCACGGCTGCTCAAACCCTGATTTCGTGAAGCGGACGATGGCGCTGGCGGCTTCTGGAACAGTGTCCCCGAGGGCCGGGGCGCGTGTCAGCGCGGAGGGGCCGAAGGCCTCGGCATGGATGTCTGCGTCCTTGACGCCAAGGCTGAGCAGACCGTCATAGGCCGCCTGCATGAAGCCGCCCGGGCCGCAGAGGTAGACATCGGCGTCCATCTGCGGCAGCACCTGCTGCAGGATTTCGGTGCTGAGCCGTCCGGCATGATCGAAATCGCGGCCTGCCGCCTCCTGCGCACCGGGCGCGCTGATCAGCGAGACATAGCGGATCTGGCCGCCGGAGGCCTGCTCCAGACTGCGGAACTCGCGGGCAAAGGCGCGGTCCTGAGTGGTGCGGGCCGCGTGCAGGATGGTCAGCGGGCGCAGGTGCCGGGAGCGGACCCCCTCGCGCAGCGCATGGCGTGCCATGGCGATCATCGGGGTGACGCCGACACCGCCGGCGATCAGAACCGCCGGGCGGTTCTCTGCGGTGTTGAGAAAAAACCCGCCGCGCGGCGCCTTGGCCTCGATCACCGCGCCGGTTTGCAGATGCGCGTGCAGGTGGCGGGACATAGCTCCGGCCTCCTCGCGCTTGACCGAGATGCGGAACTGGCCCTCGCCGGGGGCGGAGGACACGGTGTAGGTCCGCACCAGCGGCGCCTTTGCGCCCGGCGGCGTGAGGCGGATGGTCAGGAACTGCCCGGCCTCAAAGGGCAGCAGCGGGCCGCCGTCCTCCGGCTCCAGATAGAAGGAGCGGATCACGGTGCTTTCCATCTCCGTCCGGGCCACCCGGTAGCGCCGCCAGGCGCTGCGCTGCTGGTCCAGTTTGGCGCGGGCCTCCGCCTCTGCCCAGGTGTCCGTCATCAGCGTGTTGGGCGAAAACGCACCGCGCGCGGCGCGCAGCGGCAGGATGCCGTCCAGCCAGATGCCCTTATGCAGGGTGAACCGCCAGCCGCGCTCGGCGCCTTGAAAGGCGGTGACCTCGGGGTGCGTTTCGTCCAGCAGCTCGACGGTGCCGGTGAGCAGCAGCAGGCTGCCGGTGGTGAAGTCCGGGAACACCAGGCCCGCGCGCGGGTTCAGCAGGAAATTCCCCAGCGTGTTGAAGTGGTTGTTGCCGGGGAAATCGGGGATCGTCAGGCGGTTGCCGTCGATGCGGACAAAGCCGGGCCGCCCGCCGCGGTGCGAGACATCGACGCCTTCGCGCTCCGGGCGGCTGGCGGCGGGGACGTGGCTGGCGGCAAAAAACATGTCGGCCCCGGCGATCAGCGCGGCGTGGCTGCCGCTGAGGCCGGTGAAGGGCTGCGGCTGCGCAGGGGCGTGCGGTTCGGCCGGTTCCAGCCCGCGCAGCTGGATGTATTGCGGGCAATTGCCGAAGGACTGGTCGACCCGCAGGGCAAAGCCATCGGGACCGGCCGCCGACACCCGTCCGTTGACCCGGTTGCGGCGGCGGCTGTGCAGTTCGATCCCAAGCAATCCAACTGCGGCACCTTCGCGGATCGCCGCCTGCACCGGATCGCGGGGATCCGGCGCCAGCGCGATATCCAGGTGCTGGGGATCCGGGGAGGCGGCGAAACCGGGCGGGCCGCTCAGCAGGCTGGCCCAAGGCCAGCCGTCGCTGTCCACGGCACCCGCTGCCAGGAACGGCAGCTGGGCATAGAACAACCGGTGCTGGTCGGGCATGAAGCTGCGGATCACCCGGCGGCCAAAGGTCTCCATCACCTCGCGCTTGCCGGCGCGGCGCTGCATTTCCTGTTCGCCTTCGTGGAAGGGGGAGGGGGTGTTCGCATCGAGGGGCGTCATCGAAACCTCCTTCTGGCTGAGAGGGGCGCGCGGCGGCGCAGGCACCGTTCGCCGCGCGCGGGTGTTGGGCAAGGATCAGGCTGCCAGCCCGGCCTTGGTGGCGGGCATCGGCTTGAAGCCCTTCAGCCCTTCGATATTGGCCAGCAGGGCGCGCACGTTGGGGTAGGGGGCCAGCGAGATGCCGCCTTCGGGCGCGTGGGCGACGTAGGAATAGATCGCCGCGTCGGCGATGGTGGGGGCGTCGCCGACCAGGAACGAGCGGCCCTCCATATGGGCGTCGATCTTGCCCAGAACGCGGGCCGCCACGGTGGCGCAGAACGCAGCATCGATCGGCGCATTGAAGACGGTGATCAGCCGCGCCGCCGCCGGGCCGAAGGCGATCTCGCCCGCGGCCAGGGTCAGGAACTTCTGCACCTCGGCTTCCTGCACCGGGTCGGACGGCAGCCAGGACGGGGCGTATTTGCGGGCGAGGTAGACCAGAATGGCGTTGGAATCGCTGATCACGGTGCCGCCGTCCTCGATCACCGGGACCTGGCCTGCGGGGTTCAGCGCCAGAAACGGCGGCTGCTTGTGCTCGCCCGCGGCAAGGTCGACGGTGACCATCTCATGGGCGATCCCGGCGAGGCAGGCGAACAGCTCCACCCGGTGGGAATGGCCGGACAGGGGGAAGCCGTGAATGCGGAGGGTCTGGGGCATGTCTGGGGTCCTTTTGCTTGGCATGTGCCGTGGGGTTGTGAAGACACCCGGAAGATACGCCGCCTGGTCATTGGCGATAATATTCCTTGTTGTGGAATGATTATGTACATTGCATTCATAAACCGGCGATGGGAGCCCCCGCGATGGACAAGCTGGACTGTATGCGCACCTTTGCCGCGGTGGCGGCGCAAAGCTCCTTTACCGGCGGCGCCCGGCAGATGGGAATCAGCACCAAGCTGGCCAGCAAATATGTCGCCCGGCTGGAGGAGCAGCTGGGCGCGCAGCTGCTCAACCGCACCACCCGCAAGGTGACGCTCACCGACACCGGGCGGGCCTATCTGGAGCGCTGCCTGCCGCTGCTCGACCAATTCGACGAGCTGGAGGACGTGGTGCAGCTGCGCCAGCAGGAGCTGGCAGGCCCGGTCCGCATCACCGCCCCTACTGGCCTGGGCAGCCGTGAGCTGGTGGAGGCGCTGCACACCTTCCAGCAGGCGCACCCCAAGGTGGCGGTGGAGCTGGTGCTGTCCGACCGCCACCTGCCGATTCTGGAGGAGGGGGTGGATCTGGCGGTCCGTTTTGGCGCGTTGAAGGATTCGACGCTTGTGGCGCGCAAGCTGTGCCGCATGCGGCGGGTGGTGGTGGCCTCTCCGGAGTACCTGGCCGCCCATGGCGAGCCTGCCGAGCCGGAGGCGCTGGCTACCCACAACTGCCTGCTGCTCACCACCGCGCCGCAGCCGGAGGTCTGGGCGTTCGGGCGCGGCAGCGGGGCGCGAACCATCCCCGTCGGTGGCAGCTTCCGGGCCAACTCGCCGCGGGCGGTGGCGCATATGGCGGCCCATGGCCTGGGCATTGCCCGCTGCCCGCATTACACCGCGCTGCCGTTTCTGCGGGACGGCAGGCTGCAAGTGCTTTTCGAAAAACAGGAAACCGATCCGATCACGCTTTATGCGGTGTATCCCCCCAGCCGCCATCTGACGGCGCGGATCCGGGCCTTGATCGACCATCTGGCGGCCTTCTTCGCGCCAGCCTGACCGGTGCGCCCGGCACCGGGAAACCCCCGTTGTTTCATCTTTCCCCAAATACTCCGGGGAGCGCGAGGGGCCGGCCCCTCGCTTCTGCCGCTGACGCATTTGAACGGGCTGCGGGGAAATAGGGCAACAATATTTCCCTACATATTTTATGCTTGAAATAATAATCCAAGCCTGCGTAGGCTCATCCCGAGGGCTGGCGCGAGATCAGCCGGGGAGATGCGGGCTTTTGCCGGTCTTGGCGTCTGCCGGGGCGGCGGTAAAGCCGCAAGCATTTGATCAAGAACCCAGGCCCAAGGGCCGGGGCACATTCTGGGAGGAAAGACGTAATGAAGACCATTCGGATGCTCGCCATGGCAGCGACGGTCCCGGCGCTGGCGGCTGCGGCCCAGGCCGACACCAAGATCGGCATGATCACCACCCTGTCCGGCGGCGGCGCGGGGCTGGGCGTGGATGTGCGCGACGGTTTCATGCTGGCGATCGAACAGGACGGCCGCGAGGGCGTCGAGGTGGTGATCGAGGACGATCAGCGCAAGCCTGAAGCGGCGGTGCAGATTGCCGACCGGATGATCCAGTCCGAGAAGGTGGACATCATGACCGGCATCATCTGGTCGAACCTGGCGATGGCTGTGGTGCCCGCCGCAACCGCGCAGGGCGTGTTCTACCTGTCGCCCAACGCCGGTCCCTCGGCGCTGGCGGGCAAGCGCTGCCACCCGAATTATTTCAACGTTGCCTGGCAGAACGACAACCTGCACGAGGCCGCGGGCGCCTATGCCAATGAGGCGGGGCTGAAGAACAGCTTCATCCTGGCGCCGAACTATCCGGCGGGGCAGGACGCGCTGACCGGCTACAAGCGGATGTATGAGGGCGAGCTGGCGGGTGAGATCTATACCAAGCTGGGCCAGACCGATTACGCCGCCGAGATCGCGCAGATCCGGGCCTCCGGTGCCGACTCGGTCTATTTCTTCCTGCCCGGCGGCATGGGGATTTCCTTCCTCAAGCAGTATGCGGGCAGCGGCGTCGATCTGCCGGTGGTCGGCCCTGCGTTTTCCTTTGATCAGGGCATCCTGCAGGCCGTCGGCGACGCGGCGCTGGGGGTGAAGAACACCTCGCAGTGGAACAAGGACATCGACAATGAGGCCAACGCCGAATTTGTCGCCTCCTTCCAGGAGAAATACGGGCGCCTGCCGTCGCTGTATGCCAGCCAGGGCTTTGACACCGCCAACCTGATCCTGAGCGCGCTGGACAAGGCGGAGCCTGCCGATCAGGACGCCTTCCGCGCGGCGCTGAAGGCGGCGGATTTCGCCTCCGTGCGCGGCAGCTTCAAGTTCGGGGACAACCATCACCCGATCCAGGACATTTACGTCCGCGAAGTGATCAAGGAAGGCGATGTCTTTACCAACAAGATCATCGCCACCGGCCTAAAAGACCACGCCGACGCCTATGGCGGCGAGTGCAAGATGTAAGCTAAGCCCCTGAGCGGAGACGCCTTGTGCGGCGTCTCCGCAAACGGCCAGGCTTCCCCGCGGAAATCCGAAAATGACTTATATTCTAGTTCTGGAGCAGATCCTGAATGGGCTCCAGCTCGGGGTGATGCTGTTCCTGATGGCAGCCGGGCTGACGCTGGTGTTCGGGGTGATGGGGCTGATCAACCTCGCCCATGGCTCGCTTTACATGGTGGGGGCCTTTGCGGCGGCCGCCGTTGCGGGCTGGACCGGTTCGTTCCTGCTGGCGCTGATCGCAAGCCTGGCCGCCGCCGCCGCTGCCGGCGCGCTGATGGAGCTGGTGGTGATCCGGCGCCTCTACCGCCGCGACCATCTGGACCAGGTGCTGGCGACCTTCGCGCTGATCCTGATTTTCTCTGAGGGCACCCGCTGGCTGTTCGGCTCCTTCCCGCTGTTTCTGGATGTGCCGTCCTACCTGTCCGGGCCGGTGAGCCTGCCGGGCGGCATTGAATACCCGCTCTACCGGCTGACCATCATCCTGATCGGGCTGGGTATCGCTGCCGGGCTGTTCCTGCTGATCGCGCGCACCCGCATCGGCATCCAGATCCGCGCGGGCGAGGCCGACCGTGAGATGATTGCCGCGCTTGGCGTTGATATCTCGAAACTCTACACGCTGGTCTTTGCCCTGGGCGCGGCGCTGGCGGGGCTGGCGGGCGCGCTGGTCGGCGCGATCCAGTCGGTGCAGGTCGGTATGGGCGAGCCTGTGCTGATCCTCGCCTTTGTGGTGATCGTCATTGGCGGCATCGGCTCCATCAAGGGCGCGCTGGCCGGTGCGCTCTTGGTGGGGATGACCGACACCCTGGGCGGCGTGTTCCTGCCGCAGCTGTTTGCGCTGTTTCTGGACCCGGCCAGCGCGGCCTCCGCCGGGGCGTCGCTGGCCTCGATGCTGATCTACATTCTGATGGCGGCAATCCTGCTGGTGCGCCCCTCTGGCCTTTATGGAGGGAGCGCATGATGCTGACGCGCGAGAGCCTGCTCAATTGGGCGATGATTGCGGCGCTGCTGCTGGTGCCGCTGGCGGCGTGGAGCTTGGATGAGCCGTTCATCATTACTCTGGCGACCAAGGCGGCGATCCTGGCGCTGGCGGGAGTGGGGCTGAACATCGCCCTGGGCCTTGGCGGGCTGATCAGCCTGGGCCATGCGGCGTTCTTCGGGATCGGCGGCTATGCCATGGGCATTCTCGCCGCCCATGCCCAGAACTACGAGCCGCTGTTTGACTGGCCGTTCCTGTTCGAGGGCAGCAACCAGATGCCGCTGATCTGGCTGGTGGCGGTGGTCTTCAGCGCGCTGGCCGCACTGGTGATCGGGGCGCTGTCTTTACGCACCTCGGGCGTTTATTTCATCATGATCACCCTCGCCTTCGGCCAGATGCTTTATTACTTCGCGATCAGCTGGAGCGCTTACGGCGGCGAGGACGGGCTGTCGATCTGGGTGCGCAATGAATTTCCGGGCCTCAACACCCTGGATCCGATCCAGTTCTTTGCCATTGCCTATGTGATCCTGTGTCTTGCGCTGGTGTTTGCCGCCCGGCTGGCGCGCTCTCCCTTCGGGCTGGCGCTGGCGGCGGCGCGGCAGAATGAGGATAGGGTGCAGGCGGTGGGGCTGACGCCCTTTACCCTGCGGCTGACGGCATTCGTGATCTCCGGCGCCATCACCGGGCTGGCGGGGGCGCTGTTTGCGGACCTCAACCGCTTTGTCAGCCCCACCATGCTCAGCTGGCACACCAGCGGCGAGATCATGATCTTTGTGATCCTTGGCGGGGTCGGGCGGCTCTACGGGCCGGTTGCGGGGGCGGCGCTGTATATCATTCTGGAGCACCTGTTGGGCGGAATCAGCGATTACTGGCAGATCTTCCTTGGGGTGCTCTTGCTGCTGATCGTGCTGTTTGCCCGCGGCGGGCTGATCGGTGCGCTGGCAGGACGGGAGAAGGCGCATGGCTGAGGCGGTTCTGAGGGTACAAGGCCTGAACAAAAGCTATGGCGCGCTGCAGGCCAGCAAAGATGTCTCGCTGGACCTGCGGCCCGGTGAAATCCATGCGCTGATCGGGCCGAACGGGGCGGGCAAATCCACCCTGATCAAGCAGATCGCGGGCAATATCGCGCCCGACAGCGGGCGGGTGGAGCTGCTGGGCCGCGACGTGACCGCGCTGGACACCGTGGCGCGGGCGCGGATGGGGCTGGGGCGGACGTTCCAGATCTCGGCGCTGGCGATGGACTACACCGTTTTGCAGAACGCGGTGCTGGGCGCGCTTGGCGGGCGGGGGCGGCCGTTCCATTTCTTCCGCAACGTGATGAAGGATCCGGAGCTGCTGGAACAGGCGCGCGACGCGCTGGAGCGGGTGGGGCTGACGGACGATGCAAACCGCCGCACCGCCGACCTGTCGCACGGCCAGCGCCGCCAGCTGGAGGTGGCGGTGGCGCTGACGCTGAAGCCCAGGCTGTTCCTGATGGATGAGCCGATGGCGGGGCTGGGCGCTGCCGGGTCCAAGGCGCTGACCGGCTTTCTGGACGGTTTGCGGCAGGAGGCGCCGATTTTGCTGGTGGAGCATGACATGGATGCGGTCTTTGCGCTCGCGGACCGGATCAGCGTGCTGGTCTACGGCCAGATCATCGCCACCGGTACCGCGGATGAGATCCGCGCCAACGCCGAGGTGCGCCGCGCCTATCTGGGAGAGGAGGACGCCGCATGAGCCTGCTGACCTTACAGGGCGTCGAGGCCTTTTACGGCCCGGCGCAGGCCTTGTTCGGCGTCGATCTGGAGATCGGCGAGGGCGAGGTGGTGGCGCTGATGGGCCGCAACGGGATGGGCAAATCCACCACCATCAAGACCATCTGCGGGATGCTGGGACCCTCCAAGGGGGAGCTGCGGTTCGACGGCCATGACCTGCGCCAACTGCCGTCCTACAAGATCGCCCGGCTGGGGGTCGGGCTGGTGCCCGAGGGGCGGCGCTGCTTTGCGCCGCTGACGGTGGAGGAGAACCTGATCGCCGCGGCCCGTCCCGGACCATGGGATATGGCCAAGGTGGCAGAGTTGTTCCCCCGGCTGGAGGAGCGGCGCAGCCAGACCGCCGGGTCGCTGTCGGGCGGCGAGCAGCAGATGCTGACCATCGGCCGCGCCCTGATGACCAACCCGCGCCTGCTGATCCTGGATGAAGCGACCGAAGGCCTGGCGCCGGTGGTGCGGCAGGAGATCTGGGCCGCGATCGGGCGGCTCAAGCGCGAGGCGGGGCTGGCCATTCTGGTGGTGGACAAGTCGCTGCGGGAGCTGTCGGCCATCGCCGACCGCGCGGTGATCCTCAACAAGGGCAGCAACGCCTGGGGCGGCAGCATCGGCGATTTGCCGGCAGAGGTGGCGGACCGCTATCTGGGGGTGTGATCCTGCGCGCCCCTCAAAGGTGCCCGCGGGCTGCAAAGGTGATGCATTTTTGCAAGTTTTGACCCTTGGGACCTGCTGTTCCCGGCCGCCCGCGCGCCTTTGGCCCGGCGGGCGGCGATTGGCGCTTGACCGCGCGCCCGATCCTTACTAGCCCGCACCTACCCAGCAATACGTCAGGCAGAAATTGCAACCGCACATAGCGGAGATGGGACATGATTCTGCGACGTACTGCTGCGTCAGCTTGCGCCCTGCTGGCAGCCATGCCGGCACTGGCCGAAGTTGTCGAGCTTGAACAAATCAACGTAAACCGGCACAGCGGCGAGGGCTTCTTTGGCGAAAGCGTCTCGCTGGAGACCGGCACTATTGCCAAGACCGGCGACCCGATAGCGGAGACGCCGCGGTCGGTGACGGTTGTAACCGCCCAGGAAATCGCCGCGCGCGGCGCTCAGAACGTGGAGCAGGCGCTGCAATACTCCGCGGGCATCGTCGGCGGCCAGTGGGGGCTGGACAACCGTGCGGACTGGTATCTGGTGCGCGGCTTCAGGGCCAGCACGCTGCATGACGGGCTGCCGGCCCGTTACGGCTTTTACAACGACACCAAGCCGGAACCCTTCCTGCTGAACAGCGTCGAAGTGCTGAAGGGGCCGGCCTCCGGCCTTTATGGCAGCGGTTCGGTCGGCGGGGTGGTGAATACCACCTCGAAAACTGCGGCGCAGGATGCTGAGAACCTGTTCCAGCTGCAGTTGGGGTCGCATGACCGCAAGCAGGTTGCCGCGGACGTGAGCGGTGATCTGAACGCAAGCGGCACCCTGCGCTACCGCTTCGCCGGGGTGCTGCGGGACTCGGAAACCCAGGTCGATCATTCGCAGGACGATGTACTGGCGCTGGCGCCGTCCATCACCTGGCGGCCGAATGCGGATACCGAGCTGACGGTGCTGGCCAATTATCAGGACAACAACGGTAGCCCGCTGATCCAGTTCGCCTCGATCTATGGCACGCTGCTGCCCGCGACGGGGTTCGGCAACGGTGATTTCCTCCCCAGCAGCGTCTTCGTGGGCGAGCCGGGCTTTGACCGGTTCGACAGCGAGCAGCGCGCCATCACCGCGATGTTCAAGCACCGGTTCAACCCGGTCTGGAGCCTGAACGCCAACGCGCGCTATCTGGAGGCCGAAGCGCTGTACCAGCATGCCTGGTGGGCCTTCGACAACACCGGCACGGGCCGGTACAATCCGGACGGCACCATCAACCGCACCTTCTACCGGGCGGAAAACAAGCTGAAGACCTGGGCAATCGACGCCTATGCCACCGCGGAATATGCGCTTGGCGTCTTTGACATGCGGACCTTTGCCGGGGTCAGCTACAGCCGCGGGCATTATGACAGCGATACCGGCTATGGCGCGCAGGTTGGCCCCATCGATCCGTTCAACCCCGTCTATGCGGGTTATCCGTCGATCACCGTGGCCGACACGCCCGGCACCTCGATCACCGAGACCGGCGCCTATGTGCAGCATCGCGCCGCCTATGACGACCGGCTGTTCATTGATCTGGGCCTGCGCTACGGCAATATCGAAACCGGGCCGAGCACGGGCAGCTTCGGTGCTTCCTCCATTGCCGCCAAGGACAGCGAGTGGACTGGCAATGCCGCGGTGATGTACCGGTTCGGCAATGGCGTTGCCCCCTACATCAGCTACGCCGAAAGCTTCCGCCAGGATGCGATCGGTACCGATGCGGCGGGCACCCCGTTTGAGCCGACCCGCGGCGAGCAGGTTGAAATCGGGGTGAAATACCAGCCGCCTGGCACCGATACGCTGCTGACGGCGGCAGTGTTCGACCTGACCAAATCGAACCTGACGGTGGCCGATCCGGGCAACCCCGGCTTTCAGGTGCAGACCGGCGAAGCCTCCGCCAAGGGGCTGGAGCTGGAGGCGTATCACCGCTTTGGCGATCTGACTGTTGATGCCGCCTATACCTATCTCGATACCGAGGATGCGGAGGGCGATTACATCGCCCAGGTGCCCAAGAACGCGGCGTCGCTGTGGCTGAACTACGCGCCGCTGGAGGGCCGGCTGCAGGGTTGGACGCTGGGCGCCGGGGTCCGCTACAACGGCGAGGCCTGGGGCGGGTCCAGCACCTATCTGACGCCGTCTTACACGCTGTACGACGCGGCTGTGTCTTATGGCCAGGACAACTGGCTGGTGTCGATGAACCTGCGCAACCTGAGCGATGAGCGGTATGTCAGCACCTGTGCGGGCGGTGCCTGCTACTTTGGCGAAGGGCGCAGCGTGGCGCTGACGCTGACCACGAAGTTCTGAGCCGCCCCGCAGCGGTTCACACAAGGAAAAGGCCCGCGCAGGCAGCGCGGGCCTTTTTTTGTTTTGCGGGCCGAACCCGCAGCCGTGCTTATTTCGAGAAGCGCATCGGCAGGGTGAAGGTGAGCTGGCTGAGGCCGAGTTTTTTCGGCGCGGCGGGGAATGTCCCGGCGCGGGCGACCGCCTGCAGCGCCGCCTGGTCGAACGCGGCGCTGCCGGAGGATTTGGCAATCCGGTATTCTAGCAGCTGGCCGGAGCGGGACACGGTGATCCGCACCACCGCCACGCCGCTGCCGCTGGCGCCAGCGGGGAAGCGTTTGCGGCGTTCGATGCGGGCGCGGATCCTGGCGCCCCAGACCGCTTGCAGCTTGGCCTCTTGCCCGGCCCGGGCGGTGGCAGCGGCAGCGTTTCCGGCCTGCCCGGCCTGGGCGCCGCCGCCGGATCCGGCAGACCGCTGCCCGGCCCGGCTGGCCGCGGTCTGCTCAGCCTTGCGTGCCTGCTGCAGTTCGGGCACCGCCTTGGGGCGGGGGGCTGGCTTGGCTGCGGTTTCCGGCTGTTCCTCAGGCGGCGGCGGGGGCGGGGCGGCGGTGTCCACCTCCAGCGTGCCGGCGGGCGCGGGCCGGGCCAGCGCAATCTGCGCGGCCGCGCGCGGCGCCTGGGCCAGCTCGAATTGCGGCACTGCGGGGGGTGCGGGGACGCTGAGGGACTGAGACAGGTCTGCCGTTAGCTGCGGCACCGCCTGCGGCGGGCGCTGCCAGGCTTCCACCATGTCCGCAACGGTGGCATCGGCGGCCTGGACCGAAACCAGCGCCTCGCCGCCCGCGCCGCTCGACTGGGCGCCGGAGCGGGGCGCGGCGGCAAACAGCGCGGCGTGGATCAGCGCGGCGATCCCGGCAAAGACGGTGAGTTCGGCGGCGCGTTTCATTGCGGGCGCACCGCCAGTTCGGCCCGGTTGAGCCCGGCTGCCGCCAGTTGCCGCAGGATCCGCGCCAGCGCTGCGGCCTCCAGCCCGGCATCGGCCCGCAGCTGCACCGCGGCATTGTCCGCGCTGGCGGCGGCCAGCCGGGCGATTGCCGCTTCACCAGCGGAACCGTCAAAGTGCATTTGGCCCTCCGCGTCGATGTACAGCACCGCGTCCGCCTTGGCCTCGGTGTCCAGCGCGGCCTCGGGCGGGGTGACCTCGAAGGGCTCAGGCTGGGCGAGGCGGGAGGTCATCAGGAAGAAGATCAGCAGCAGGAAGACCACGTTGATCATCGGAACGATGGATTCGGCGCGCGGGCGGCCGGGGGGATCGGTCAGGTCCATGAACGCCTCCTCATTCCACCAGGACGAAATTGGTAAAGCCTGCCTGCCGCAGCAGCGCGGTCACATCGGTGATGCGCTGCAGGTCAGCCTTGCCGCGCCCGCGAAGCACCAGCATGTCACCCGGCGTTTCCATCAGCGGCGCCAGCGCCTGCGCCAGGTTGCTGTCGGCCACCGGCACGCCGTTGATATCCAGGCTGTTCGGGCCGATCCCGATCAGCCGCGGCGGGCCGGTGTAGGCGCCGCCCTGGCCGGCCAGCGGCAGGTCCAGCACTGCCTCCGTGCCGAAGCGCGAGGCCAGCATGAAGAACACCAGCAGAAGGAACACCACGTCGATCATCGGCGTCAGGCTCGGCTTGCGGCGGGGTTTGGCGGGCGGATCGAGCAGCATCGCGTCACTCGGCCGCCAGTTTCAGCTCTGCGGGCGCTGCCGCCACGAACAGCCGGGTGGCGCTGTCTTCGATATCGCGGCGGATGCGGCTGATCACCGCCTCGAACCAGGTCAGCGCGGCGGAGGCCGGGATCGCCACTGCCATGCCCGCGGCGGTGGTCAGCAGCGCCTCCCAGATGCCGCCCGCCAGCAGCGCCGGATCGGCGCGCGCGCCTGCTGCCTGCAGCGCCTGGAAAGCGGCGATCATCCCCAGCACGGTGCCAAGCAGGCCCAGCAGCGGCGCGATGGTGGCAATCAGCTCCAGCGCGCCCAGCCCGGTGGCGGCGCTGCCGAGGTGCAGCTTGGCCACCCGGGCGGTTTCTTCGCGGGCGCGGTCCTCGGGCAGGGCGGCGAGGGCGGTCAGGGCCGCGGCCACCACCCGTGAGCGGATGCCGATGCGGCCCTTGACGATGGCCAGCGCGGTGCCGGTGTCGCCGCGTTCAAAAGCCTCCACCGCGCGGCCCGCCTTGCCGCGCGACCAGGCGCCGATCAGCGCCAGGCGCCAGATCTTCCACAGGATCAGCGCCAGGGTGATCACGGACAGCGCCGCAATCGCCCAGATCGACGGTCCGCCGTCGCGCAGGAGTTTCAACGCCTTGGCAGCGGCATCGCGGGCGGTGTGCGTCAGTTCCTCCTGCCGGGGGAGCGGGTCGGCGGGCGCCAGCACGTCTGCGTCCGGCGCTGGCGCTGCCGGGGCGGGCGCGGAGGAGTGCGGCATCGCCAAAGCGGGGGCTGCGGGGGCTTCGGGCTGGGCTGCCGCCGGGGCCTGTGCGGCGATCTGCGGCACCGGCGCGGCGGGGGAGTTCTGCGCGGCAGCCGGGGCTGCAAGCAGCGGGGCGGTCAGAAACACGGCGGCAAGGGCCGCCCGGGCGCGACGGGTCATGATTGGCTCCAATATGCGGCGATATAGCTGGTTCCGGGGGCGGGTTTGTCGCGCTGGAGGGCTGCGCGCAGGCGCTGCACCTCCGCCTTTTCGCAGGCAAACCACAGGAAATGGCCGGGCGCGCGTTTGCGTGCGGCCAGGGCGCGCTCGGCCAGGCTGTGCCCGCCATCGCGGCGCAGCCAGGTCAGGGAGACGCCCGCCGGGGCGGTCACCGGGTAGCCGCAATCCTTGCCCTCGGAGCTGAGCAGAACCGCCTCGCCCGCGCTGTCCCGCGGCAGGCTGTCCAGGATGCGGGCGGCGGCGGGCAGGGCGGTTTCGTCGGCGAACAGCAGGATGCTCGAGGTGTCAGGTATGCCGCCGCCGCCGGGACCGGCAAGGACCAGCTGGTCCCCGTGAGTTGCGTTGCGCGCCCACTCGGTAGCCCGCCCTCCATCGTGCAGGAAAATGTCGAAATCCATCAGCCCGGCTGCATGGCTGATCCAGCGGGTGGTGTAGACCGGGCGGTGCAGCGCGGTCTCTCCCTTGGGCCAGACGGTGGCGCCGGTTTCCGACAGCCGGGGCCATTGCGGCGCGGCACAGCCCGCGGGCGGCAGCAGCAGGCGGAAGTGGATGGCGTCGTCCTGGAAACCGGCCAGATCCGGCGCCTTGATGCGGACGCGCAGGAAGGCGCTGCCGATGGGGGTGATCGACTGGACCGTGGTGAAATGGACATTGGGCGGCAGGCTGCCAGCGGCGGCGGCGCCGGGCCAGCGCAGGGCGGCGGAGGCACCGGGCCGGATCTCGTCCAGATGCGCGGCGATGCCGTCCTTCAGCATGTGCAGCCTGTCCGGCAGGGCTGCCGAAACGCCGATTGCCGTGCCGCCGTTCCTTGCGGCAAAGCGGTAGTGGCCAAAGCCCGCGATCTCCACCGTGACGGCGGCGGCGCTGGCCTCGACCACCGGCAGTTCATGCTCCTGCGCCATCGCCAGGACGGCTTGGCGCACGTCCGGGAACGGCAGCATCGGCAGGTCGGTGTCCGCTTGCAGCGGGAAGGTGGAGCGGAGGGTCATGGCGGCCTCATTCATGCGGGGATGACATGCGGGGTGCCGTGCAGCGGATCGGGGATGATCCGGCAGGGCAGCTGAAAGACGGAGTGCAGGACCGCTTCCGTGACCACCTCGGAGGGGGCGCCCTGGCAGAACACCTTCCCGTCCTTGAGCGCGATCATGTGGCTGGCAAAGCGGGCGGCCAGGTTGATGTCGTGCAGCACCATGGCCACGGTGCGCCCGGTCTCGCGGTTGAGCCTCTGCACCAGCTTCAGCAGCTCGATCTGATGCGGCAGGTCCAGGTAGGTCGTCGGCTCGTCCAGCAGCAGGATGCCGGTTTCCTGCGCCAGCGCCATCGCGATCCAGGCCCGCTGGCGCTGCCCGCCCGACAGCGCCTCCAGCGGTCTGCGGGCGTGCCCGGCCATATTGGTGAGCTCCAGCGCCCGGGCGACCGCTGCCGCGTCCTGCCGCGACCACTGCCGCAGCGCCGATTGATAGGGGGTGCGGCCGCGCGCCACCAGATCGCGCACCGTCAGCCCTTCGGGCGCGGCGGGGGTTTGCGGCAGGATCGCCAGCCGCCGGGCAACAGAGCGGCTGCTTTGGCGGTGGATCGCCTTGCCGTCCAGCACCGCCTGGCCGCGGCCGGCGGGCTGCAGCCGGGCCAGGGTTCTGAGCAGGGTGGATTTGCCGCAGGCGTTGGGGCCGACGATGGCGGTCAGCCCGCCATCGGGGATGGCGGCGGTCAGGCTGTCCAGCACGGGTGTTCCGGCATAACCGGCCGAGAGGTCCTCGGCCCGAAGGCGGGCGGTGTCAGGCATCAGAGCGTTCCTTTGCGGAAATGCGCCAGCAGCAGCCACAGCAGCACCGGGGCGCCGGTGAGCGCGGTAAAGACGCCGGCGGGCAGCTGCACCCCCGGCACCATGCGGGCGGCGGTATCGGCCAGCAGGGTCATCAGCGCGCCGGCCGCGGCGGCGGCCAGCAGCGCGGGCTTGCCGGAGGGAACCAGGCGGCGGGCGATCGGCCCGGCGGCAAAGGCGACAAAGGGCAGGGGGCCCGCGGCGGTCACCGCAAGCGCGGTCAGCACAATGCCGGCACCGGCCACCGCCAGCCGCAGGCCGGAGACCGGCAGGCCGAGGCCGGTTGCGATGCCGTCGTCCATCGCCAGCCGCGCCAGCGGGAAGTGCAGCCGCCACAGCACCGGCGCCAGCAGCGCCAGCCCGGCCCAGACCCGCGCCGCGTCCGCCCAGCCGCGGCTGTGCAGCGAGCCGGTGAGCCAGTTCAGCAGATCGGAGGCGGTTTTCGGGTCAATGCGGCTGACCAGCAGGTCGGCGGCGGCGGTCAGGGTCAGGCTGGCGCCGATGCCGGTCAGGATCAGCCGGCCCGGGGGCAGCCCGTCCTTCCAGCTCAGCAGCAGCACCAGCGCCGCGGCCAGCGCCGCGCCGGCAATGGCGCCCGCCAGCATCATGCCGCCGGTCAGGATCACTGCGGCCAGGGCGCCGCAGCTGGCGCCGGCGTTGAAGCCGATCACATCCGGCGAGGCGAGCGGGTTGCGCAGCATCGTCTGGAACATCGCCCCCGCCAGGCCGAAGGCGGCACCGGCGCCAAGCGCCGCCGCAATCCGCGGCAGCCGGTGGTCCAGCAGGATCATCTGCTCAATACCGGTGCCCCCGCCTTGCAGCACCGCGGCCATCTGCGCGCTGCTGAGGGGGTAACTGCCGGTCTGCACCGCCAGCAGGGCGGCGGCCAGCAGCAGGGCCATCAGGCAAAGGCCGGCCAGCAGGGCGCGGCGCGAGATCTGCACCGACAGGGCAGCGAAACGGAGGGTCCATGTCATAGGCTGCGCACTCCGTTCCGGCGCACCATCCAGACCAGCACCGGCCCGCCGATCAGCGCGGTCATCACGCCCGCCTGCATATTGCCGCCGAACAGCGGCAGGCGTCCGGCCAGATCGGCGGCAACCAGCAGCAGCGGCCCGAACACCGCGGAAAAAGCCAGCGTCCAGCGCATGTCCGGCCCGGCGGCCCAGCGGGCCAGATGCGGCACGATCAGCCCGGCAAAGGCGATCGGCCCGGCCATCGCGACAGTGGCGCCGCACAGAAGCACGATGGCGCTCCCGGCGGTGGCCCGCGCCAGCCCGGTGCGCACGCCCAGACCGCGGGCGGTGTCCTCGCCCAGAAGCAGCGCGTTCAGCCCGGCGGCGGCCACAGCGGCCAGCCCTGCGCCCAGGGCCAGGAAGGGCAGCAGCGCAATAAGGGTGGCGGGCATAGTGCCGTCGAACCCGCCCAGCACCCAGAAGCGGTAAACATCCAGGGTTTGCGAACTGACCAGCAGCAGCGCCCGGGTCAGCGCCAGGATCAGCGCGCTGAGCGCCGCGCCCGCCAGCACCAGCCGCAGCGGGCTGGCACCGCTGCCGCCGCCCAGCAGGAACACCAGCACCGAGGCCGCCAGCGCGCCGCCAAGCGCCACCCAGACAAAGGCTGCCGGATCGGTGATGCCGAAGCCCAGGATGCAGATCACCACGCCAAGCGCGGCGCCGCCGTTGATGCCGAGCAGGCCCGGATCGGCCAGCGGGTTGCGGGTCATCCCCTGGATCAGCGCGCCGGACATGCCGAGCGCTGCGCCAGCAAGCACCGCGCCCGCCAGCCGCGGCAGGCGCATGCTGCGGATCACGATATGGCCGGCATCGTCCGGGTCATAAGCGGTCAGCGCCGCCCAGACGGTGTCCCAGCCGGCGGGCCGGAAGCCGAAGCGTAGCGCGGCGGCCGACAGCACGGCCAGCCCCAGCAGGGACCCGGCGAGCCGCAGGCCGCGCAGGCTGGCGGCGGCGCGTGGCGGCGGCACACCGATGGCTGAGACGGGCATGTCAGCGGCCCTCCGGCAGCAGGCCGGCTTCGGCCATGCTGGAAACCGGGGTGCCCGGGTCGCCGTCCAGCGCCGCCTCCAGCAGCGGCACCAGCTGGTCCAGCGCGGCGTCCAGGCTCAAGGGGCTGGAATGGGACAGCGCCGAGGACAGCAGCCGCCCGGCATAGATCTCCCGCCCCTCCCGGTAGGCGCGCAGGATGTGGCGCAGCGGCAGCCGCTTGAGGCGCGGCACCGATCCGCCGGCGTCAATCCAGATCAGCGCATCCGTGTCGATGGGCGAGAGGTCTTCATCGGGCAGCAGGGCATAGTAAGCGTTCGCAGGCGCAAACGGGTTTTCCACCTCCGGCACGGTGAAGCCCAGGGCAGCTAGGAACTGGCCGCGGATGTCGCTGGCGGAATAGGCGCCAGTGCGGGTGGCCGAGACCATGACGGCGCTTGCGCCCTGCCACTCCGGGTGCGCGGCGCGGATCGCGGCAAAGCGGCCTTCGATCCGGGCGATGATCTGTTCTGCCTTGGAAGCGTTTCCGGTGGCCGTGCCCAGGGTGCGCAGCATCACCTGCCAGGGCGAGCCGTAGCTGCCGTGGGCGGCCTTCGGCGCCACGGTCGGCGCGATCCGCGACAGCAGCGCATATTCGCGTTCGGTCATGCCCGACCACTGTCCGGTGATCAGGTCCGGCTCCAGCGCGGCGATCCGTTCTATGTCGATCTGCCCTTGCAGCACGATGGGCCTGGCATCGCCCAGGGCCGCCTGCGCCCAGGGCCAGACCCCATGGGGGTGGTCGCCGAACCACTTGCGCAGGGCATGGGGTTTTTCCCCCAGCGCCAGGAGGAAATCATGGCCGATGAAGCTGAGCGAGACGATGCGCTGCGGCTTGGCGGGCACAATTGTGGTGCCATAGCGGTGCTCGATCACCGCCGGAAATGCATCCGCCGCGCAGGCCGCGGGCGCAAGCGCCGCTGCGGCCAGCAGCAGACAGGCGCCGAGCCGGGCGCGCGCATTTAGAAGTATCTGAGCCAGCTTCACAATTCACTCCAGCCGTCAGCGCAGCTTGGAGCTGCACCGGGATATTGATCCGTTGATGGCTGGACTGTGTGCCGCGCAAATGGCGCGGAGCGTCTCGCTGAAAGGCGCCCGTCAGGGTGCGTCCGGACGCTTAAATAACCTTAGTTCTTTTGTCAAGTAATCCGGCCGCCCGGGCTGTTTCGCTCCGGGCGGCCTGTTGCGGCCTTTGGGGCTCAGATATGCAGCGCGTGACCCAGCGCGCGCAGGCAGGCTTCCTGCAGGCCTTCCGACTGGGTCGGATGCGCGTGGATGGTTGCGGCGATGTCCTCCAGGCAGGCGCCCATTTCGATGGCGAGCGAAAACGCCGCCGACAGTTCCGACACGCCGGCGCCTACCGCCTGCAGCCCCAGCACCGCCTTGTCGGCATCGCGCCAGACAACGCGGATGAAACCGTCCTCGCGCTCTGTCGTCATGGCGCGGCCATTGGCGGCAAAGGGAAATTCGGTGCTGCTGCTGCCCTCCACCTCGCCCGGCAGGGCGCCGCAGGTGACAATCTCCGGGTCGGTGAAGCAGACCGCCGGAATGGCGCGCTTGTCCCATTCCACCGCGTGGCCCGCGGCATGTTCGGCCACCATCTCGCCCTGGGCCATGGCCCGGTGCGCCAGCATCGGCTCGCCGGTGACGTCGCCGATCGCGTAGATGCCGCGCATGGAGGTCTGGCAGGTCTTGTCGATCCGGATGTAGGGGCCGTTCAGGGTCAGCGCCAGCTCATCAACGCCGATGCCATCCATGCGCGGGCGGCGGCCGACAGTGACCAGGACTTTCTCTGCCTTGATGCCGCCCTGGGTGGTGCTCAGAACGCCATCGGCAAAGCCTTCGGCCCTGGCGCCGGTCATCACCTTGATACCCAGGGTTTCCAGCCGCTTGGCAACCGGCCGGGTCAGGGCCTGATCGTAGAGCGGCAGGATGCGGTCCTCAGCCTCCACCACGGTGACCTTGGCCCCCAGCTTGGCAAAGGCCGTGCCCAGCTCCAGCCCGATATAGCCCGCGCCAACCACGGCGAGGGTTTGGGGCACCGCCTGCAGCGCCAGCGCCTCGGTCGAGGACAGGATATCGCCGCCGAAGGGCAGGGAGGGCAGCTCCACAGGAGCAGACCCGGAGGCGATCACGATGCGCTCCGCGCGGATCTGGGTCGTTTCATCACCCTTCTTTACCGCCACGGTCTTGCCATCGAGGAACCGCGCGCGGCCCTCGACCACGCGCACGCCCGCCTTGCGCATCAGCCCGCTGACGCCGCCGGTCAGCCGCTTCACGATGCCGTCCTTCCAGGCCACTGTCCGGCTCAGGTCGATCTCCGGCTTGCCCGCCGTGATCCCCAGCGGCCCTTCGCTTGCGTGCGCCATCTTGTGGAACTCGTCCGCGGCGTGGATCAGCGCCTTCGACGGAATGCAGCCCACGTTGAGGCAGGTGCCGCCGGGGTTGGCCTCGTCCACCACGATGGTGTCGACGCCCAGCTGGCCTGCGCGGATGGCGCAGACATAGCCGCCGGGGCCCGCACCGATGATGAGCAGTTTGCACTTCAGATCAGTCATTCAGCCCTCGACAAACAGCATGGCCGGATTTTCCAGCAGGGATTTCAGTTTCTGCACAAAGACCGCCGCGTCCCAGCCGTCGATCACCCGGTGATCGAAGGAGCAGGAGATGTTCATCATCTTGCGTGGCCGGAATTGCTGGCCGTCCCAGACCGGGCGGATCTGCATCTTGTTGACGCCGACAATCGCCACCTCGGGGTGGTTGATGATCGGCGTGGTGGCAATTGCGCCAAGCGGCCCCAGCGAGGTGATGGTGATGGTGCCGCCGGTCAGCTCCTCCCGCTTGATCGAGCCGTCGCGGGCGGCGTCGGCCAGACGGGCAAGCTCGCCTGCGTTGTCCCACAGGCTGTTTGCCTCGGCGTGGTGCAGCACCGGCACGTTCAGGCCCTGCGGGGTTTGCGTGGCCACGCCGATATGGACGCCGCCGTGGCGGTAGATCACGCCTTCGTCGTCATCGTAGCGGGCGTTCAGGCCGGGCTGTTCGCGCACCGCCTCGACGATGGCGCGCATCAGGAAGGGCAGCAGCGTCAGCTTGGGGCGGCTGCCCTCGTGCTTCTTGTTGAGCGCGGCGCGCAGGTCTTCGAGCGCGCCCATCTCCACCTCTTCGACGATGGTGATATGCGGGATGTGGCGCTTGGACAGCGCCATCTTCTCGGCGATCTTGCGGCGCATCCCGATGACACGCTGCTCCTCGACACCGGTGTTGCGGCCCCGCGTGACGCCGCCCTGGCGGATGCCGCCGGATTCGATCCAGCTGTCCAGATCCTCGTGGCTGATGCGCCCGCCCGGCCCGGTGCCGGGCACGTGGCGCAGGTCGACCCCTTCGGAGCGCGCCCGCGCCCGCACGGACGGCGCCGCCAGCGGCTTGCTGCCCTCGGGCCGCGGCAGGCGGTGGCCCGGTTTCTTGGCCGCCGGTGCAGCAGCCGCAGCGGCGGCCGCTGGAGGCGCTTCCGGCGCCTGCGCGCCCGCACTCTTGCCCTCATCCTTGTTCTTGTCCGCGTCTTTGTCCGGCGCGGGCTGCGGCGCCGGGGCGCTGGCTTTGGCTGTCTCCGGGGCCGCGCCGGGGGCCTCGTTGCCCTCGCCCTCGACCTCGATGCGGATCAGCACAGAGCCGATCGCCATCATCTGGCCGATCTCGCCGCCCAGCTCCAGTACCTTGCCGGACACTGCCGAGGGCACCTCGACCGCGGCCTTGTCTGTCATCACCGCCGCCAGGATATCGTCCTCGCGCACGATATCGCCGGGCTTGACGTGCCATTCTGTCAGCTCCGCCTCGGCAATGCCTTCCCCCACATCGGGAAGACGCATGGCATAAACACCCATCCGGTCAGCCCTCCATCACTTTTTTCAAGGCCTCGCCGACACGGGCGGGGCCGGGGAAATACTCCCATTCCTGCGCGTGCGGATAGGGCGTGTCCCAGCCGGTGACGCGGATGATCGGCGCCTCCAGGTGGTAAAAACAGATCTCTTGCACCAGGCTCATCAGTTCGGCGCCGAACCCGGAGGTGCGCGTCGCCTCATGCACGATGACACAGCGGCCGGTCTTTTCGACCGAGGCCTGGATCGTGTCCAGATCAAGCGGCATCAGCGTGCGCAGGTCGATCACCTCGGCATCGACGCCGCTGGCCTCAGCCGCTGCCTCGGCCACGTAAACCATGGTGCCATAGGCCAGAACCGTGACATCGCCGCCTTCGCGGGTGATGCTGGCCTTGCCCAGCGGCACGATCTCCGCGCCCTCCGGCACCTCGCCCTTGGGGTGGTTTTTCCAGCTGGTGACCGGGCGGTCGTGGTAGCCGTCGAAGGGTCCGTTATAAAGCCGCTTGGGCTCCAGGAAGATCACCGGATCGGGATCTTCGATGGCGGCCAGCAAGAGCCCCTTGGCGTCGCGCGGATTGGAGGGCACCACCACCTTCAGCCCCGACACATGGGTGAACAGCGCTTCCGGGCTCTGGCTGTGGGTCTGGCCGCCGAAAATGCCGCCGCCGGTGGGCATGCGGATCACCAGCGGGCAGGTGAAATCGGCGTTGGAGCGGTGGCGCAGGCGCGCCGCCTCCGAGACGATCTGGTCATAGGCCGGATAGACGTAATCGGCGAACTGGATCTCGATCACCGGCTTCAGCCCGTAGGCGGCCATGCCAATGGCGGTGCCGACGATGCCGGATTCATTGATCGGCGCGTCAAAGCAGCGTGATTTCCCGTATTTCCTCTGCAATCCCGCGGTGCAGCGGAAGACGCCGCCGAAAAACCCCACATCCTCGCCGAAGACGACGACGCGGTCGTCCGCTGCCATCGCGACGTCATGGGCCTCGCGGATGGCCTCGATCATGGTCATGCTGGCCATTTCAGTACCCTGCTTCCTGACGCTGCCGGATCAGATGCGGCGGCATGGTTTCATAGACACCCTCGAACATGTCGCGCGGGCTGGGGGTCTTGCCGCCGCCCAAGGTGCCGATGGCCTCGGCCTGCTTCTGGGTGGCGATGACCCCGTCCAGGATTTCCGCCTGGGCCTGGGTGTGGCGGTCTTCGCTCCACTCGCCGATGGCGATAAGGTGCTTCTTCAGCCGCTCGATCGGGTCGCCCAAGGGCCAGGCCGCGGCCTCGCTCTTGGAGCGGTAGGCGGAGGGGTCGTCGCTGGTGGAGTGCCCGCCGGCGCGGTAGGTCACATGCTCGATCAGGGTCGGGCCATGGCCGCGCCGGGCCCGCTCGCAGGCCCATTTCGCCACCGCATGAACGGCCAGGTAGTCGTTGCCGTCCACCCGGATCGAGGCGATGCCAAAGCCGTGGCCGCGTGCCGCGAAGGTGCCGACGCCGCCGCGGGCGATGCCCTGGAAGGTGGAAATGGCCCACTGGTTGTTGACGATGTTCAAGACCACCGGCGCGCTGTAGGTGGAGGCAAAGACCATGGCGGCGTGGAAATCGCTCTCGGCGGTGGAGCCGTCGCCGATCCAGCCGGTGGCGATCTTGGTGTCGCCCGAAATGGCCGAGGCCATCGCCCAGCCGACCGACTGCACGAACTGGGTGCCAAGGTTGCCGGAGATCGAAAAGAACCCGTGTTCCTTGGAGGAATACATGATCGGCAGCTGGCGCCCGTGCAGCGGGTCGTCGGCGTTGGAATAGATCTGGTTCATCATCGTCAGCATCGGATAGCCGCCCGCGATCAGCAGCCCGGCCTGACGGTAGGTCGGAAAGTTCATGTCGCCCGGCCGCAGCGCGCGGGAAAAGGCGCAGGACACCGCCTCTTCGCCCAGATGCTGCATGTAGAAGCTGGTCTTGCCCTGGCGCTGCGCGTTCATCATCCGGGCGTCAAAGGTGCGCAGGGTCAGCATGTGGCGCAGGCCCTCGCGCAGCTCGTCCGGGCTGAGCGCGCCGGCCCAGTCGCCCACCGCCTCGCCGTCCTTGTTCAGCACCCGGACGATGGAAAACGCCATATCGCGGATCGAATCCGGGTCAGCGTCAACCGGCGGGCGTTTGACGGCCCCGGCGCGCGGGATCTCGAAATCCGAGAAATCCGGCGTGTCGCCCGGGCGGCAGCCCGGTTCCGGCACGTTCAGCGATAGCGGCGGGAAATCATCACTCATGCGGTCCCTTTCTGATCAAAGCCCCTGCACCGCGCCGCGCAGCACGCGCTGCGCGGCGCAGGGCCTGTCCCCCAGCTTAGCAAAACCGCATGGTTGAAAAATAACGAATATAGGGGTAGTGAAGCAAAAATCAGAGAAAATACACTCGGAAAAGCAAAATTTATGGTGGTTTTCGCTACGGATTCAGTTGATCGGGAGATACTTCGCGCGCTGCGCGATGACGGGCGGATTCCGCTGGTGCAGCTGGCGGCCCGAGTCGGCCTGTCCCAGACGCCCTGCAAGCGGCGCCTGCAGCGGCTGGAGGAAAGCGGCCTGATTTCCGGCTACATCGCCCGCATCGACCGCAAGGCTGCGGGGTTTGGCATCACCGCCTTTGTCTCGGTGGAGCTGGAGCGCCAGGACGCGGACGAAATCGCCCGGTTCCAGAAGAGGACTGCCCAGTTCGAGGAGGTGGTCACCGGCACGCTGATGACCGGCGCGCAGGATTTTCTGCTGGAAATCGTGGTGGAAAGCCTGGAGGAATTCGAGACCTTCCTACAGACCAAGCTGCTGCGCATTCCGGGCATCCGGGTGGTGCGGTCCCGCTTTGCGCTGCGCAAATTCATCGACCGGGCGCGGATCCCCTGACCGCCGGGGCGGTCCGCGGCCGTCAGCCGGGCTGCACCGTAAGCAGCTTCTTGTACATCTCCAACAGGAACAGCTCCGCCTCGGCATAGCGGTCAACGGCCTTGGCGGGGGCGATTTCCTCGATCTGGACGTCGAAATCGGCGTAATGCTGGGTGGTGGCCCAGATTGAGAACAGCAGATGGTGCGGATCGACGGTTGCGATCCGGCCCTCGCGCATCCAGTCCTCCAGCACCGTGATCTTGGTGTTGTAAAGCTCCTTCAGCGGGCCGAAAATCTCGCTGCGCGACTGCGGCAGGCCGCTGAGGATTTCATTGGCGAAGAACTTGCTTTCCTTGGGAAAATTCCGCGAGATTTCCAGCTTGCGGCGGATGTACTGGCAGATTTCGTCGATCGGGTCGCCGTGCTGGCTCAGCATGTTCAAAGGCGCCATCCACAGCTGCAGGGTGCGGGCCAGCAGCTCCTGGCGGATCGCGTCCTTGCTTTCGAAATAATACAGCAGGTTCGGCGTGGTCAGCCCGGCGTTCTTGGCAATCAGGTTGATCGACGCGCCGGAAGATCCGTGCTGGGCAAAAACCTCCAGCGCGGCGGCCAGGATCTGTTCCGTCTTTTTCCGCTGAATCCGGGTCTTCGGCTTTTCAGCTGCCATGCGCGCCATGAAAATTCCGCCACTTATAAAAATGTCTATCTGGCGCCCTATTGGCACAAGTCAAAGGCTGTTGCCAGCGGTCGCGCGCAAAAGGCCGGGTCAAAACAATCTGCCGGTGCAGGCAGGCCGCGCGGAAAGCAAAGGAGCGGGCAGCCAGAGCCGCCCGCCAATAGGCACCGTCCGCGGGGAGATTTGTCCGGACGGTGCCGTTTCCGGGCTGGCGCCCGGCGCAGTTCAGCGGAACGCCGGGATGATCTTTTCGCCATAGTCGGCGATGATCTTCTCCTCGTCGCCGCTGTCGAGATAGATGTTGAACTGGGTGGTGCCGGCGTCCTGCAGATCGCGGATCTTGGCGATATGCTCGTCCGGGGTGCCCAGCACGCAGAAGCTCTTGACGATGTCTTCGGTGATGAAGTCCAGGTACGGGTTATCGCTCTGGCCGTGCTTGGAGTAATCGTAGCCCTTCCGGTTCTTGATGTAATCGGTCAGGCTGGTCGGGACGTGGTCACCGTCGGTGCCGTATTTCTCCACGATATCAGCAACGTGGTTGCCGACCATGGCGGGGAACCACTTGGTCTTCTCGATGCCTTCCTCGATCGGGCCGGTATGCGCCGGAGCGGCGGCCATCACGCGGTAGTTCGACATGTCGCGGCCTTCGGCTTCACCGCCGGCCTTGGCCTGGTCCGCCAGCCACTTGATGATCTTGGGTTCAGCAATCTGCAGCACCACGCCGTCGCCGACCTTGCCGGCCGAGGCCAGGGCCTTGGGACCGTAGGCGCCGATCCAGACCGGCAGCTCATAGCCCTGGGCCCAGGGGAACTTCACCGGCTCGGGGCATTCGCCATACTGCACTTCCTCGCCGCGGATCAGCGACTTCACGACGTGGGTGAATTCTTCCATCCGTTTGATGGTCGAGGGTTTCTTGCCCATCACCCGCACCGCGCTGTCGCCGCGGCCGAGGCCGATGTCGAAGCGGCCGCCGGACTGTTTCGCCAGCGAGCCGAACAGCGAGGCGGCCACCGACCACTCGCGCGAGTTCGGGTTGGTCACCAGCGGGCCGAAGCGCATCTTGGTGGTGTGCTCCATGCACATCGCCATGGCGACAAAGCTTTCGCGCCACAGGATGTGGCTGTCGTAGAACCAGCAGTAGGCAAAGCCTGCGTTTTCCGCCTGGCGGACCAGCGCGCGGGCGCGTTCGGGCTCAACGAAGCCCTTGAAGCAAATACCGAATTCCATGTGTGTTTTCTCCCTGTTGGAATCTTAGTGTTCGGGGGCCCAGATGCGGATGCCCGCGTGGGTGAAGGGCACCGCCTTGGAAATGTTCTGGCGGATCAGGATCGGGGTGATCGCCTCGATGCAGCGGGCGGCCTCGGCGTCGCCGGCGTTGTAGGCCTGGACATCCAGCGCGCCGACCAGCTCGATCACCTTCTTGCGGGCGGGCAGGCTGTTGCCGCAGACCAGGATGTCGCAGTTAATCGGCCAGTCCAGGTTGTTGAGCGTGGTCGCCGACACGTTGTGCAGCGCGCCGATCACCGGAATGTCGTCACCCAAGAGCGCCTGCGCGGCCTCGGTGGCGGAGCCTTCGGGCGGCATCTCAACCTTCTTGGGGTCGCCTTCCTTCAGCGGCACCACGATATCGACCAGGATCTTGCCCGCCAGGCCCGGCTTCAGCGCCTCCAGCGTGGCGTTATGGGCGGAAAACGGCACCGCGAGGATGACCATTTCATCCGCCGCCGCGGTGGCGCCTGCATTGTCCAGCCCTTCGATCGGCGCGGCGCCCTCCGGCAGCTTCGCCATCAGCTCTGCCGCGATGCCGGCACTGCGTTCGCCATCGCGCGACCCCAGTGCCACGGCGATCCCTGCGCGGGCAAAGCGCAGCGCCAGCCCCTGGCCCTGCGGCCCGGTGCCGCCAATGATTGCGATCTTCATCTGAACATATCCTCCTGTTTTTTCCTGAGTATGTCGGCGCCGCGGCTGTCGGCGGGCTGCCAGTCGAGCCCGCGCAGCAGCACCGCCGGTGTTTTTCCGTTCTTGCGCACCACCAGACCTGAGGCGGCGGAAATCTCGTCCGCCAGCGCCGGTTCGGTCACCTGCAGCGGCCGCCCCCAGGCGTCCAGGTTGCCCTGCTCCTGAATGGTGGCGGGAACCTTGCTGAGGCCGATGGCGACATTGATCTGGCCCAGCCGCCACGGGCGGCCGAAGGTGTCGGTCATCACCACGCCGATCTGCGCACCGAACCGGGCGGCCAGCGCGGCGCGCAGGCGCTCACAGCTGGCGTCGGGATCGCGCGGCAGCACCATCGCCGCGTCCTCCTCGCCGAAGTTCGATTCATCGACCGCCGCGTTGGCGGAGATGAAGCCCAGCCGGTGCTCGCAGATCATCGTGCCGGTGTTCTGGTCCGGGCGGCGGAAGGCGCGCACCACGCGGGTGCTTTCGCGCAGGACGATTTCCACCTTGCGCGGGTCCTTGTTCAGTTCCTCGCCGTATTTGATGGCTTCCGCCGAAGGCGTGACCGAGGCCAGCGGGATGATGCAGTCTTCCGCTTTCGAAAACACCTTCTGCGCGATGCACAGGATATCGCCGTCCTGCAGACCAAGCCCGGCCTGCTCCAGGCAATCGCCCAGAACAGCCGCCAGATCGTCGCCGTTCTGGATATCCGGCACGCCGGGCACGGCGGTGAGAGTGACGGACAGGCTCATCGCGCGCCCTCCCGCATCAGGGCCTGCGGGTTCTGCGCCAGCAGGCAGCTGAGGTCCTCGGCGGTGTCAACGTCAACACGCAGGCTGTCCAGCGGCAGCACCACCGGGCACAAGCCCGCGGCCTCTGCCGCACGCCGGTGGGCGATCAGCGATTTCTGCCCGTAGGCAAAGGCAAAGGGGCAGGGCAGCGGCACCAGCAGCGCGTTTGTGCCAAGGTCAGTGGCCGGGCACAGCACCGCGCGGGTGCCGTCCAGCGGATAGGCCAGAAGCTGCGCCAGGTCGTCCGGCGACGGGTCCGCCAGATCGCCCGGCAGCACGCACAGCGCCTCATACCCGTTTGCCGCGGCCCAATCCGCCGCCGCCTCCACCGCCAGCGACAGGGTGCCGGGGTCATTGTCGTCGATGCAGATCAGCCCTGCCTGGCGGGCGATGCGCGCGATCACCGGGCTGTTGGACGCCACGGCAATGTCGATGGCGCCTTGGGGCAGCCTGGCAACCGCATCCTGCAGCCGCGCGATGGTCGCGCGGAACAGGCCGCGGGCGAGCGCTTCGCGGTCCCGCGGCGCCAGCGCAATGCTCAGCCGCGTCTTGGCCCGGGAGGGATCCTTCATCGGGATCACCGCCAGCCGCTTGCCGGATTTCGCCGCCGCGCTCATGCCGCTGTCTCCCGGTTCGCGCGGGTGAGGCCGAGATCCGCCACTTCGCGCGCCAGGCGAGCCTTGTCTTCTTGGGTCGTCATCAGGATTTCGCTGCAAACTGGCGCCAGCCCCATCGCGCGGATTTCGCCCGCCAGCCCGGCATCGGCGTGGTCGATCACCAGCGTATCGGCCAGCCCGCGGTAGCGCGCGGCCACCCCGGCGGCATCGGCCCGTTCCCCCAGCGCCGCCATCATGCGGTCGGCCGGGCCTTTGACGACCTTGCCGCCGATGAACGGGCTGACGGCAACCTTCGGCGCGCGCGCCGCCCGCAGCGCCGCGGACATTCCCGGCACGCCCAGAATGGGGGCAATGCTGACCAGCGGGTTGGAGGGCGCAATCACGATCAGATCCGCCTGCCGGATCGCCGCCAGCGCCTCTGGCGCGGGGCGGGCCTGCGCCAGCCCGTCAAAGGCCAGCTCCCGCACCTCCGGCGCGCAGCGTTCGCGCACGAAATACTCCTGGAAACTCAGCCAGCCCGCATCGGTGCGCACCCGGGTCTGCACCTTATTATCCGTCGGCAGCAGGATTTCCGCCCCGGCGCCAAAGGCACGTGCCACGTCGCGGGCGATATCGCTGGGCCGGTCGCCGCGCAGGCGGCGCATGGTGCGGTAGATGTGCAGGCCGAAGTCGCGGTCGCCCAGCGACATCCAGGTGTCCGCGCCCAGCGTGTTCAGCGTCTCCAGCGCCCGGTGGCTCTCATCCGCCACGCCCCAGCCCTGATTGCGGTCGATCACATCCGCCAGGCTGTAGGTCAGCGTGTCGATATCGGGCGAGACCCAGAGGCCGTGGAAGTCATCGTCGTCCGCCACATTGCCGATCACCGACAGCGCCACATCCGGCAGCGCGGCCAGGCCTTCGGCCATCTTGGCGCCGCCGACGCCGCCCGCCAGCAGGGTGACCTTATGCTTCTGCGCGCCGCTCATTCCGCCGCCTCCAGCGCGGGGCGTTCCGGGAACATCTGGAGGAATTCCAGCGGGTTGCGCCCTTGCCGGTCAACCAGCGGAGCGATCACCTCGGGGTCGTGGTGCTCATAGACCTCGCGCACCTCGTAGATGGTGTTGCGGCGCACCGGCACCCGGCCCGCGGCGCGAATGATCTGCGCCAGCTCGCGCGCGGTGATCTCCTGCCCGTGGTCCGATCCGGCCGAGCGCGAGATGCTTTCGTTCATCAGCGTGCCCCCGAGGTCATTCACCCCGCGCGACAGCATCTGTTGCGCCCGCGCCGCGCCCAGCTTGGTCCAGCTCACCTGGATATTGTCGATCCAGCCGTGCAGCATGATGCGCGACACCGCGTGCATCAGGTCCACCTCCAGCGCGGTGGGACCGGGGCGCACTTTGTCCGGGTTCTGCGACCAGAGCGGCGACTCGGTATGCACAAAGGACAGCGGCACCAGCTCGGTAAAGCCGCCGGTGTCCTTCTGGATGTCGCGCAGCAGGCGGATATGCGCGGCCCAATGCTCCGGCCCGTCGATATGGCCGTACATGATGGTGGCGGTGGTCGGGATGCCGACCTCATGCGCGGCGCGGATGATCTCGACCCATTTCTCGGCGCTCAGCTTGTTCTTGGTCAGCTGCATCCGCACTTCGGTATCCAGGATCTCCGCCGCGGTGCCGGGCATCGAGCCGAGGCCCGCCTCCTTCAGATCCGCCAGGAAATCGCGGTAGGACATCTTGGTCTTGGACGCGCCGTACCAGATCTCAAACGGCGAGAAGGCATGTATGTGCATGTCCGGCAGCGCCGCTTTGAGGGCGCGCACGATGTCGCGGTAATAGGTGCCCTCCATCTTGGGATGCAGGCCGCCCTGGATGCAGACCTCGGTGGCGCCGCGGTCCCAGGCTTCCTGCGCGCGCTCAACGATCTGCGCGGGCTCCAGCCACTCGGCGTCCTTGTCCTCGCTGCGCTTGGCAAAGCCGCAGAAGCGGCAGCCCATATAGCAGATGTTGGTGAAGTTGATGTTGCGGTTCACCACAAAGGAGACGCGCTCGCCATTGGCGCGGCGGCGCAGCGTGTCCGCCACGGCATAAACCGCTTCGGCATCGGCGCCGGTGGCGCGGAACAGCTCGATGCCTTCCGCTTCAGACACCTCGCCGCCCTCCAGCGCCATCTCCAGAATGGCGCGGACCGGGGCGGAGGCGGCGCTGACGGCAGCCGGGACAGTGGCAAAATTCTCGGCGGATTGCTGGATGGTCATGCTGTCTCTCCGATGTGGCGCTGATCGCGGGCGAGGCCGTTTTCCTGGGCCATGCCGGCCGCGCGGGCCAGCACGCCGGGGTTGATGAAGCCGCTGTCCCCGGTCAGGTAGCGGGGGTAAACGGTGAGCCGCTCGCGCAGCTCGAACCCGGCCCCTGTGCAGGAGTTTGCCAGCGCCCGGATCTCCGGCCATTCGTGCTGCGGGTTGATGAAGTCGATGGTGACGGGCGAAATCCCGCCCCAGTCGTTGATGCCCGCCTCCAGATAGGCGATGTGGCGGGCGCTGAGGTTCGGCGGCGCCTGCAGGCTGATCTCCGGCGCGAGGATGATGCGGGCGGCGGCGATGGTGCGCAGCATGTCCTCCAGCGCCGGTTCCGGGTGGTTCGCCATCTCAATGTCCGGCTTGCGCTGGAAGTTCTGGATAATGACTTCCTGGATGTGGCCATGGCGGGCGTGGGCGGCGTTGATCGCATGCAGCGCCTCGATCCGCTCGGCAAATGTCTCGCCAATGCCGATCAGCAGGCCGGTGGTAAAGGGCACCTGCTTCTGGCCCGCGCGTTCCAGCGTGCGCAGGCGCTGCACCGGCACCTTGTCGGGGCAGGCATAATGCGGCTGGCCCTTGCGGGTCAGGCGGCGGCTGACGGTTTCCAGCATCATCCCCATCGAGGCAGAGACCGGGTGCAGCACGTCGATCTCGTCGTCCGTAAGAGTGCCCGCGTTCACATGCGGGAGCAGGCTGGTCTCGGCCAGCACCAGCTCGCACATGTCGCGCAGATAATCGGTAAGGCGGGAATACCCCAGCCGTTCCAGCCCCTTGCGGGCTTTCTCATAGCGCAGCTCCGGCTTCTCGCCGAGGCTGAACAGCAGCTCTTTGCAGCCCTCGCGCTCGCCTTTCTGCGCCACCGCCAGCACCTGCTCCGGCGTCATGATATTGGCCTCCGGCGAATCCGGATGCTTGACGAAGGTGCAGTAGCCGCAGGTGTCGCGGCACATGTTGGTCAAGGGCACGAAGGCCTTGCGCGAATAGGTGACCGTGCGGCCCCATTGGGCGTCGCGGATGCCGGCGGCACGCGTCATCAGGGCGCGCAAATCTCCGGTCTCCGCCCAGGCGGTGCCTGTGCTGAGCGATTGGGTGTTCATGGTGTCCTCCCTGCCTCAAAGACTGTGGAGGAGGGCGCGCCATGTCAAATATTTTTTTAGCTGTAAGTCAAAAAAAATACCGTAAAGGCGTGGATGTCCCGGATAACAAGCTGTTTTTAAACTGCTAAAAATATGAGCTGACAAAAATATTGACTACTAAGTAAAACAACCAAATACTTCTTCCCAATCGCAGGCAGCCGGTCCGCCGGACGCTTCAGCGAAAAGGGAGGACATTGAAGTGCTTATTGGAACGCCAAGGGAGCTGGCGGCTGGAGAGTCGCGCGTTGCGATGACGCCGGAGTCTGCGGTTCAGCTGCAGAAGCTGGGCTATGACTGCGCGATCGAGACGGGGGCCGGGGCGGCGGCGGG